>DASTMP010000461.1:0-3210 GCA_035714085.1 Blastocatellia bacterium | reverse complement strand
GGTATCGACCTCGTTGAGCTGCTTCACCCAGTCGAGGATGCCGGACAGCTCCTTCTCCAGCGCCTTGGCTTCCGCGTCGGTGACCCTGATGCGCGCGAGGTGCGCGATGCGCCGTACCGTCTTCTCGTCGATCTCCATGACACCCCTACTACTACCGCTCCCACGGGACATGGCGCGGGCCACACGCGCCCCATGTACGGCTACATTTCTTATCCCGCAAGCGAGCACGAGCCGATATCAGCGCCACGTTCCGCTTTGTGCCAAAAGCGAACACGCGCAGGCTTCGTACAAGCCCTTTCCGCCAGCGCGGCTTACTTCAGCCCCTTTAAGGTCTCTTGGATCTTCATCACTGCGTCAAAGTCTAGGCCATCGCCGGTGTAGCGGCACTGATAGAGGCCTTGGAGATTGGAGGGCAATTCGACGCCCTGTTCAACGACCAGCACGAATCGGTCTGGGCAATGCATCATAGCCGCGCCGATTTCTATTAAAACATTCGGGTTTATGGGCCAGCCCTTGCCCTCAGCGTCAACAAGTTCGGCCTCGGACCCAACGTGAATAACGACGGCGCTGCATTGGCGCATGTCATCCATCACCTTTTGCGGCACTGGCTTCGCAGCCGTTTCTATCTGAACGGAGATGGCCGGTTCGAGGCCGACTGACCTAATCATCCGTTCGATTTGGCCGAGGATCTTTTTGTTTTTACCGTGCGTTACGAAGATCCGGTTGTTGTGGACTGGGGAAGCATTGGCAGGACCCGCTCGGACGACTGGCGCGGTGACAACGCCATTCATTTCGGACTCGTCGCCTCGGTCGGACTCGTGATGATCTTTGCTTTCAGGATGGGCTGACGGCGTCGCGACCCGAATGACGCTGAGGTTCAGGTACCTCTTGTCTCTAATCGTGCTGATCAACCCTGCTTCTTCTGCGCTGGAAATGATGCGCTGGAACACATCTTGCGATTTGTCGCGCGGAACACCCATCTCAACAAGCACGTTCATGCCGATGCCCTCGGGGGGGATACTCTTACCGTTATATTTCCCGAGGAAATCTCCGAACACGCGCGGACGTAGGATCGCTTCGCGCCTCGCGGCCAGATCCATTCCTTCCTCGGTTGGGCTGAGGATGCGTCCGGCAAGCTCTGTCATGGACATGCTTGCCGCCTGAGCGCCACCTTCGAGCAGGCCATAGGCGATTGCCGCTCCCGACAAAACTTTGAGCTGCGTGCCATTCGGATCGACACTCAGTGCTTGGGCCACCATCAACGGTGGCGTCGGGTCCCCGGCGTAGTTGTCCAGGATCGCACGAGGAACACGCAGCGCTTCATCGAGGGTCGCGCCAGGAACGTCTGTCTGCTTGAGGTAAGTCCGCTTCTTCTCCGGCGCGGCCCCGGTTTTGTTCTTTGCCACCTTGTATGAATGCCTTCTGCTCCTCCGTCGCCTGGGCAGGTGATTATCATTTGGCGACGCCAATTGTACGGAAATTGCTAGATAGGAAGGTTAATGGCTTATTTCAAGGGGGTAGTGGCTACCTGTGCCAGATGGAATCGCAGAAGAAGTGTGGGATTCTCTTCCTTGCAGCGGCAAGTTGATCGCTAGCTTCGCTCGCAACCAAATGCGGTGGCTGTCACGCTCCCGTTGCGCAGAGGCGGAATGTCCGCTGTGGGTTACAGGCAGGCCTCATGGCCGCCCTACCGGGACGGTGAAAGTGCCTCTGTAACAAGACGAAATCGCCGCGGCGCAGTGAACGGACGTTGCACGGCCTCGCGCTGTGCGCCCTCATTGAGACCGAATCGGAGACGATGGTGTGCGGATCGCGCTCGCGCACGGCCTCGTGCTGTCCGCCCTAATTGAGACGTTCATTCTCCTCTTCGCACTGGCGATTGATCCGTGCACCAGGTATCGAGAGGTTCAGCGATGAACGAAGCTATAAGAGCCCTCCAATCCGCAGTGTCCGGAGTCTTCCGCATCGGCGGCGAGATGTGGACTTGGGTCATCGCCCAGGTCGCCCGCCTTGTACAAGCCAATTGGCTAGCGTTGCCACTGTGGAAACAGATCGCCATGATCCTGGTTGCTGCCGGAGCTGGATACTGCTTTTACCAAGTGTACAAGCCTATCTGGAACTCCTTCAAGCAACTGCTCGGAGCCTTCGGCTCATTTGTTTCCACGCTGATCACAACGCTTCCGTGGATTATTCTCGGTGGCTTAGTCATCGCGGTTGGACTCACGTTTATCAGACCCTAACCATGAGAAAAGTTTTCGCAATCAACGACGTGACGCACCATAACGTCATGCAATCACCCGGAGCCTTCCATTGACCCCCACCATTACCGCCTTTGAACGGTCACCCGATGGAGGCAAGGGGCTGGCGCGTGATACGCGCGTTCGCTGGGCTCTTGAAGAAGTGGGCCAACCTTACGAGGTTCGCCTTGTTTCGTTCAGTGCGATGAAGGAACCCGCGCATCTGGCGCTTCATCCTTTCGGTCAGATTCCAACCTATGAGAAAGGCGATCTCGCCCTGTTCGAGACGGGGTCGATCGTCTTCCATATCGCCGAGCGCCACGCGGGCCTGCTGCCGGACGACGCCAATGCGCGGGCGCGCGCAATCACATGGATGTTTGCTGCGCTCAACACGGTGGAGCCGACGATCCTTGAACTCGCAACCGCCAGACTGCTGGAGGGCGGCAAGCCCTGGTATGAGGAGCGTCTGCCTCTTGTCGAGGATCGTGTGCGCAGCCGGCTGAACCAACTTTCCGCTCGCCTGGGCGATGCCGACTGGCTTGACGGTGCGTTCAGCGCGGGCGACCTGATGATGGTGTCGGTGCTGCTCAGGCTGAAATCATCGGGCATTCTGAATGAATTTCCGAACCTCTCCGCCTATGTCACCCGCGGCGAAGGGCGGCCCGCATACAAGCGTGCATTCGACGCTCAATTGGCGGTTTTCACCGCCGTATCGACGGGCTGACAAGGGTCCGCGCCATTGCACCAACGGCGAGCGCAGCTGACCAGCGTCAGCGGGCGTCAGCCGCGCCCGGTGAAGCGGCTCCAGAAGGCGCCCAGGATATCGGAATAATCGTCGGTCCAGGCGCGCAGGCCGCCGTCGTCGAGGTCGAGGGCGCCTTCGAGCGAGCGGTAGGGCTGCAAGGCCGCCTCGCTCTTGGCGAACACCACCACCGAGGAGCCCGTCTGCCCGTAGCCCTCGCCGCCAGCGTCC
>DASTMP010000460.1:0-14996 GCA_035714085.1 Blastocatellia bacterium | reverse complement strand
CGAGATACCTCGACGGCAACGAGCTGCGTACACGCGCGCTCAACTGGGCCGACTCGCTCGCCGCCCGCTCGAACGAGAGCGTCCGCATCGGCACCTTGCACGAAGGGCAGGCGCTCGTCGTCCACCACGTGTTCCGGCCGGACAACAGCCGTCAGGCGCTCGAGGTCGGGGCGCTGCTGCCCGGCCACGCGAGCGCGCTCGGCAAGGTGCTGCTGGCGCACAACCCGTACGCCACCGAGGAGCTGATCGACAGCGGGCTGCCGCCGTTCACATTCGCCACGGTCACGGACGCCGCGGCGCTGCGCGACGAGCTCAACGAAGTGCGCGTGCGCGGCTGGGCGGCCGATGTGGAGGAGCTTGTGGAGGGCGAGGTGTCGCTCGCCGCGCCGATCCAAGACCGTCGCGGCGTGACCGTCGGCGCGATCGGCATCTCCGGCCCGATCGAGCGCCTTTCCAACACCGAGGGGCCCAGAAGCGACTTGATCTCATACGTGCGCGAATCGGCCCGGGCGGTCTCCCGGGACCTCGGAGCGATCCCGTGGTGAGGAGCCTGTGACGTGACCAATCGGTACATCGCCTCGATCGACCAGGGGACCGCCTCGTCCCGCTGTCTCCTGTTCGACGAGCGCGGCCGGATCGTGTCGGTCGGGCAGAAGGAGCACCACCAGATCTTCCCCAAGCCCGGCTGGGTCGAGCACGACCCGGTCGAGATCTGGCAGAACGTGCTCGAGGTCGTCGAGGAGGCGCTCAGCAAGGGCCAGCTGACCGTCGCCGACATCGTCGCCGTCGGAATCGCCAACCAGCGCGAGACGACCGTCGTCTGGGATCGCGCGAGCGGGCGACCGATTCATAACGCCATCGTCTGGCAATGCCGGCGCACCTCCTTGATGTGCGACAAATTGAAAGAGGAAAAGTTCGACCGCGTCATTCGCAAGAAGACCGGCCTTGTGACCGACGCCTATTTTTCGGGGACGAAGGTCGCGTGGCTCCTTGAGAACGTGAAAGACGCGCGGAAGCGGGCGAACGGAGGCCACCTCGCTTTCGGCACCGTTGACACGTGGTTGATCAATCGTCTGAGCGGGGGCAAGGCTCACGTCACGGATGTTTCCAACGCGTCGCGCACGTTGATGTACGACATTCGCAGACAGAAATGGGACGACGAGATTCTGAAAAAATTGCGCGTGCCCGCCGCGTTGTTGCCCACAGTGAAATCATCGTCCGAAGTTTACGCCGAAACCGATCCTGACCTCTTCGGCGCGCCCATCCCGATCGCAGGCTGCGCCGGCGATCAACAGGCCGCGCTCTTCGGCCAGGCCTGCTTCAGACCCGGGATGATGAAGAACACCTACGGCACCGGCTGTTTCCTGCTGATGAACACGGGCGAACAGGCGAACGCTTCGAAGACCGGTCTGTTGACGACCATTGCCTGGCGCGCCAACGGCGGGACCGAGTACGCGCTGGAAGGCAGCGTCTTCATCGCGGGCGCGGCGGTGCAATGGCTGCGCGACGGACTGAACATCATCGGTAACGCCGCCGAGACCGAGGCCCTAGCCACTTCTGTCAACGACAATCACGGAGTCTATTTCGTTCCGGCTTTCGTCGGCCTCGGCGCGCCCTACTGGGACGCGGACGCGCGCGGCGCGATTGTCGGATTGACGCGCGGCGCGACCAGAGCGCACATAGCCCGCGCAGCGATCGAAGCGATGGCCTACCAGACGCGCGACGTGGTCGAATGCATGCAGACGGATTCCGGCATCAGGGCGAAAGAGCTTCGCGTCGACGGCGGCGCGACGCGCAATGACTTCCTCTGCCAGTTTCAGGCTGATGTCCTGGGCATCCCGGTCGTGCGGCCGGTGATCACCGAAACGACCGCGCTCGGAGCGGCCTACCTGGCAGGTCTGGCCGTCAACTTCTGGAAGAGCGAAAAGGAGATCTCTGCGCAATGGCGAGAAGAAAAACGCTTCGAGCCGCGGATGAGGAAGGGCGAGCGCGAGCGCTTGTACGAAGGGTGGAAAGAGGCGGTGGCGCGCGCCAGATCGTAGAAGTAATCGGCGCCACGTGAAACATCGGTAGAACATTCTTACAACCAAGATGGCGTTGGTGATTGAACACACCACATCGGAATCCTCCGGCAGCGCGCCTGCAATGCTGGAAGACGGGCGGGATTTTCTCCCAGACTTAGGTGATAGCGGTCATAGCTATGAAAAATTGCTGAGAGCCGTAGGCCACACGAAAGCGAATGAAGCGCTATAGGAACTCGGCGATGAAATCTCTAAAACCGAACGGGAAACAGACCCTTCATTTCAGCAATTGTTATCGACCGCTAAACTTTTACCTTTTAGAGGGGATGGGAACAGCGGCTGACCGAAGCGAGCCTGCTCAATCTGAAAACGCAGCTTCATCCGCACTTTCTTTTCAACGCGCTCAACACGATTTCGGCCTTTGTCGAAAAAGACCCGCGCGGCGCGCGGCAGATGATCGAACATCTCGGCGACCTGCTGCGTTTTTCGCTCGAACATTCCGAAGATCAGGAAACGACGCTCGCGGCGGAACTGGCAGTGCTTGACCATTATCTGGCGATTCAGCGCGTGCGGTTTGAGGATCATTTGCAGTTACGAATGGAGATTGCGCCGGACACTTTGCCGGCGCTGGCGCCGAGTTTGATCCTGCAACCCTTGGTTGAAAACGCGATTCGGCATAGCGTCGCGCAGCAGACCACGCCAGTTTCCGTGACAATTCTCGCCGCCAGGGAGGATGGACAATTGCATTTGCAAGTCAGGGATGACGGTCCCGGCTTGCCTGCGGGTTGGCATTGGGATGCGAACGCCGGCGTAGGCTTGACCAATACTAAACAGCGGCTCGAACAGCTTTATCCCGCGGCGCATCAATTGACCGTGAACAATGCCGAAGGCGGCGGCGTCACGGTCGAGATCATCCTGCCGTTTCGCGCGAATGGCGGCGAGTCATAGGAAGACGGGCATGGAAAAGATCCGAGCGATCATCGTTGATGATGAAAAACCCGCGCGCCGCCGTTTGCGCGAGTTGCTGGAAAAACAGTCTGAGATTGCCATTGTGGCGGAGTGCTCGAACGGCGCCGAAGCGGTACGGAAAATCCGCGCCCTGCAACCCGATCTGTTATTGCTGGATATCCAGATGCCGGGGCTGGATGGCTTTGGAGTCGTCGAGGCGATTGGCGCGGCGAAAATGCCCGCCACCATTTTCGTGACGGCTTACGACCGCTATGCGCTGAAGGCGTTCGAGGTCAGCGCCCTCGATTATCTTTTGAAGCCTTTCAGCGATGAACGTTTTGAGCGCAGCCTGGCGCGCGTTTTGTCGTTCGTGCGCACGCAGCAGCGAGATGATTTGAGTCATCGGATCCTTTCCTTGCTGGATCAAATCCAGCCCAAACAGCCGAACAATACCAGCGCATCGCTCGATTGCCTGATGATCAAAAATGGCGGGCGCGTCCATTTTTTGCGCGTGGAAGAGATTGATTGGATCGAAGCCGCAGGAGTTTATGTTCAAATCCACACCGCCGGCAAAACCTGGTTGCATCGTATTTCGCTCAGCGAACTTGAAGCGAAATTAGACGCCAGGCAGTTCTTACGCATTCACCGTTCGACAATCGTCAATTTGCAAAAAGTCAGAGAGCTTCGCCCGCATTCACACGGAGACTTTCTGGTTGTGTTACACGACGGCGCGGAACTGAAACTCAGCCGCAGTTATCGCCAGAAAGTCGAGGCCAGTCTCGGTCAATCTCTGTAAGTCTGGCTCTGTAATCCCCGCCGTTTCGTACTGCTCTTTCCGCCATTCGCAACAGCATTGCGCGCCTTGCCACAAAATGATTGCTGGCGATTTCCGCCGGCGTGTCTAATGTAGCCTCACGGTTTACCGAGGAGCAAATTGCTGGGATTTAAAATCCGGGAGGTAAAGTTATGGAATTGTTGACGACTCAGCTCAGACAGACCCTGCGGATGCTTCGGCTTAGAGCAACGGTCGCGAATGATGAACATTCTTTCAATATCAACCTGAGAGGAAATGCATGAAGACAATCAGACTTGCCTCGTTCGCCGCGCTTTATTGCGCATTCACGATCGCTGGCGTTGAGATTGCGGCTCAAACCTCCACCACCCATGTGGCGATGAAGGCGGAAAGCTGGGAGTTTCAGCCGCAAAAGGTCGAGTTTCTGGAATATAAATCCAAGCCTGCGCTGAAGATTTTGCCGGGCGCCGGTCCAGTCATTTTGAAGGCCCTGGACTTTACCGACGGCACGATTGAGTTTGATTTTGAGCCCCTTGATCCGCGTTTCGCTTCGGTCTATTTCCGCTGGCAAAACGCGGGCGAAAATGAGTGTTTTTACTTACGCACCGAGTTCGCCGGAAACCCGACTGCCGTGCCCGCCGTGCAATACGCGCCGAATCTTGGGGGCGTCATCCTGTGGGACCTGCTGGGGCATTTTCAGGGAAACGCTTCGTTTCAAAAACAAACCTGGAATCATATCAAGCTGGTTGTTTCGGGAGCGCAAATGCGCGCCTACGTGAACAGCGAAAGCCAGCCCACGCTTGCCATCCCTCGTCTGGAAGGTAATGTCACAAACGGGCGCATCGCGTTTGAAGGCGAAGCGATCATAGCCAATCTTATCATCAAGCCCAACGCCGTCGAAGGCCTGGCGCCATTGGCTGGAATTGATCCCACCGATAACGATCCCCGCTATTTGCGGCATTGGCAATTGAGTCAGCCCGCCGTCATCCCCAAGGGCATTGATTTCAGCTACGACTTGCTTCCAAAGCCGGACGCGACGTGGACGCCGATTGAAGCGGAACGGCGTGGCCTCATCAATCTCACGCGCAAATTCGGCAAATCCGAATCGCGCCGCATCGTGTGGCTGAAGACAACGATCAAATCCGCCTCCGCCCAAACGCGCAAATTGGCGTTTGGTTTTATCGATGACGTATGGGTGCTGATCAACGGAAAATTGCTGTACGTAGACAAAAACTGGTATCTACACCCGATTCGCAAAGAGCCGGATGGCAGGTGTTCGATAGAAAACACCACCTTCAATTTGCCGCTCAACGCGGGCGACAACGAATTGCTGATCGGTGTAGCCAATGATTTCTACGGTTGGGGCATCGTGGCGCGCATCGATAGTTTGGCGGGTATTACGGTAGGACCGTGAGCCTTCTGTGAGCAGGATACTGTTGGCGAATTCAGTCTCAGCCGAATAAGCTCTTTATATTCAGGCGAGTGAAGCGCATAAGTTCTTCGTTTGGAGGGTTCGCCAACAGGATCAAGCCCGCCTCATTCTCAAACCGCAAATTTTGACTGTAAACGCTGGACGACCTCTATGGGTTAACAGGGATTCGTGTGTCCATTGGTTGGTCGCGCAGCGGTGACTACGGCAAAAGGGGAACTCATGTTCTGGCGAATTACCGGTCGGCTCGCGTGCATCGTAGTTGTTTCTTTCAGTCAGGCGGTTGGCGCCGCGCTGGTCCACCGCGAGGGCGAAATTGAACAGGCGCTCGCGGCCATCGGGTCGGGGCCGACTGAGGAGATGAAAAGCCGTCTTTTCAGCGAACGCATTACTGTGTTCGATGACTCGCTCCGCGCACGCGCGGTGGCTACGCTCCCTGCTTCCGTGCGCGGCCGACGAATTACACAGGGCAAGCTCTTACGCCGCGTCGAGGCGGTCTTCAACCGCGTCCTCCGGTTGCATGGCAGGAGCGGTAAGCTTGAGTTGTTCCTTTACCGGAATGATCTTCCTTCGACGATGCTTTGGAGGGGCTGCGTGGTGGCGGTCTCCGACAGCTTGGCCGAAACGCTGTACGATGATGAATTGGCCGGCGCTCTCACGCACGAGTTGGGCCATTCCTATTTTGAAGATGAGATGGCGGAGGCGCGCCGCACTCAGAACGTCTTTGCAATGAGAGTGATCGAACTGAAGTGTGATGGGGTCGCGATCCTTTCCTTGAAGTTATTAGGGCGCGGCCCGGTTGTTTATGTGAGGGGACTACAGAGACTTCAATTAATCACCAAAAGAAAAGGTTTGTCGGATGTCCTCTTCCAGTCTCATCCGACGTTGGTCGAGCGCATGATATTCTCAAAACGCCTCATCGAGTCTCTGGACTGACCGTACCAATCTTGCGCCTCCTGATTTAGAATTGGCCAGCGAAGATTTGTTTCCGGGTCATTTCCCGCTCGAAATCTTCCCCGCAATACTGCGTTTCCCGAAACGGTCAGGAATGAAAATCAACAGACGGATTCTATGTGGGCCTGCGCTCCTGATATCGCTCGCGGGTCTTTATCTCGCGCTGCCCCATGCGCGAGCCGATCAGGACTCAATCGAAGTTACTTTCACCGACGTCACTAAAACCGCCGGCATCAACTTTATCAATAAATCTTCGTCCGAAAAAAAATACATCGTCGAGAGCATGGGGGGCGGCGTGGCGATGTTCGATTTTGACAACGACGGGCGGCTCGACATCTACCTCGTCAATTCGTACACGGTGGATGCGGCGCTTGCCAAGAAGCCCCGCCCGCCCGCCGCGCTATACCGCAATCTGGGCAATGGGAAATTCGAAGATGTGGCCGCGAAAGCCGGAGTCGCCGATCCCGGCTGGGCGATGGGCGTGAGCGTCGCCGATTACGACAACGACGGCTATGATGATCTTTATGTGACCTGCCTCGGCCCCGATAAGCTATATCACAATCGCGGCGATGGGACGTTTGAAGATGTCACGGCGAAAGCCGGTCTTGGCGACACGCGATTCTCGACCGGCGCGGCCTGGGGCGATTACGACCGTGACGGAGACCTCGACCTGTTCGTGACCAACTACGTCGATTTCAAACTCGATGACTTGCCGCAATTCGGCAAAGGCGCTTTGTGTCAGTATCGCGCGATCCCGGTGCAGTGCGGCCCGCGCGGGTTGCCGGGCGCGGGCGACGCGCTCTATCGCAACAACGGCGACGGGACGTTCACCGACGTATCGAAACAGGCGAAGGTGGACGACCCGAAAGGCTATTACGGACTCGGCGTGATGTGGACGGATTTCGACGACGACGGCTGGCCCGACGTCTTTGTAGCCAACGACGCCACGCCGAACTACGCTTACCGGAACAACCACGACGGGACGTTCACCGAGATGGGGTTCATGCTCGGAGTTGCGGTTGACGAGAACGGCGTCGAGCAGGGCAGCATGGGCGTCTCCATCGGCGATTATGACCGCGACGGGCGGCTCGATCTGATCGTCACCAACTTCGCGGACCAGTACAACACGATCTATCATAAGAACGCCGACGGAACATTCACCGACGTGTCGCGCGCCGCCAAGACCGCGGATGTGAGCCTGCCTTTCGTCGGCTGGGGAGTGAAATTCTTCGATTACGATAACGACGGATGGCTGGACTTTCTGGTTGTCAACGGCCACGTCTATCCGCAGGTCGAAGGCGCCTTTCCGGGCGGCGAGTATGGCCAGCGCAAGCTCTTTTACCGCAACTTGCGCGACGGGACTTTCGCCGAGATCGGCAAGTCCATTCCGGCCCTGGCCGCGCGTCGCGCGTCGCGCGGCGCCGCGTTCGGCGATTACGACGAGGACGGAGACGTTGACGTGATCGTAAACGAAATCGATGGCGCGCCCACGCTGCTTCGCAACGACGGCGGGTCGAAGGCCGGCCATTGGATAAGTTTGAGGTTGCAGGGGACAAAATCGAATCGCAATGCGGTCGGCGCTCGCGTCGAGCTCAAGGCCGGAGGCTTGACGCAGATTGATGAAGTTCACGCGGGCTCGAGCTACCTCTCCCATTCCGATTGGCGACTGCATTTCGGCCTCGGCGCGGCGACGACGATTGACGAGATAACGGTTCGATGGCCCGACGGCGCTGTTGAAAAATTGACGAAGGTAAAGGCCGATCAAGTACTGAAGATAGTTGAACGCAAATAACATTAACCGCGCCTATCTCATCTCCTCCTGGAACACTACCTGCCTTAACAATGAATCTAGGCCTGCTGAAGCTGCAGGTTTGTGATTATTCAATCTAAAAAAAAACAGGGAGGTAGGTTATGGGAATCTTTGACAAGATGTTCGGACGCGGCGCGGACAACGCCCCGGCGGGATCCGAGCAGAAATTCAACCAGCTCAAGCAAAAATATCAGACGGTGCTCAACTCGATCGAGCAACAGAATGTGAGGTTGCAAAACCTGCACGTCGAAGGCGACAAATTGTTCATCAGAGGCACGGCGCCTTCTGAGCAGGCCAAGAACGAAATCTGGGATCAGATCAAACTGGTCGATCCGACTTCCAGTGATATCACGGCCGACATCACGGTTGAAGCGCCTCAGCAACGAGCAGCTGCTGTAGGAGGGGCCGCAACGGGCGGTCAAACATATACAGTCAAGGCCGGCGATACGCTCTCGAAGATTAGCCAGCAATTTTACGGCAGCTCGAACGAATACATGCGTATCTTCTACGCTAACCGCGAGAAGCTCTCAGACCCTGACAGGATTCAAGTAGGGCAGCAGTTGATTATTCCGTCTGAATAATAACGTTTGAGCCATACTCGACTTTGTCCATTCTGAGATCGGCGCTACGCGCCGATCTCAGAATGGACAAAGTCGAGTCATATGAAATATGGCATATGCTACGGTTTCGGGGTTTTGGCGCGGTCTTTCTGAAGTTGCTCTGATTTGAGGCGCTCCACTTCGGCGAATTCTCGCGCGGCGTCTTCACGTCTTCCGAGTTGTTGATAGACGCGAGCCAGTGTATAGCGCGTCTCGTGATCGGCAGGTTTTTTCGCGGCGGCGAATTCGAGCGGCTTTACGGCCTCCGCGGCTTTACCCTGTTTGAAGAGAATCTTGCCCAATAGCCCGTTGGCTTCGGGCGATTGCGGATCGAGTTTGAGCGCCGCCTCTATGCGTTCTCGCGCCGAGTTGGCGTTACCGTCTTTTTCAAGCGCGTCGGCCAGATAATAAATAGTCGTGAAATCCTGCGGGCTGCGTTTGGCTTCCTCTTCGAAGGCCGCGACGGCCTCTTTGTTGTGGCCGAGCTGATGATGGGCCAACCCCGTCGAGAAATAGAGGCGTGGCAGATCGGGGTTGAGTTTGGCCGCTGATTGCAGCTCTTCCAGAGCCTTCTCGAATTCCTGGTCGCGCAGAAACGCCTGGCCTTGCAGCAGGTGGAGCGCGGGTCGGCCTTCAGGGAAAGCTGCCAGACGTTCGAGCGTGGCGCGAAAGCCCGGTTTGCCCAGACGCAGATAAGCGAGGCCCAGGTTGTAAAGCACCGCCGCGTCCGGCGGGGCGGCGTCGAGCGTCTGTTCGAGCTGCTTGAGGGCTTCTTCATCGCGCCCAAGCGCGACGAGCGAAAGACCGTAGAGTTGGCGCGCCTGTGTGACATCGGGCCTCTGTTCCAGAAGTCGTTGAAAGGCGGCGCAAGCCTGATCGAACTTGCCGGCGCGGTAATGCGCGATGCCGAGGTTGAGCAGGATCGGCGTCAAATGCGGCGCGAGTTTGAGCGCGGACTCGTAAGCGGCTACGGCTTCATCGTATCTGCCGAGCCGCGCCAGCACGACGCCCAGGTTGGCCTGAGCGTCCAGGTAGTCCGGCTTGATCGCGAGCGCAGCGCGGTATTCGGCGGCGGCTTCGTCGAGCTTGCCTTGTTGTTGAAGCTCGACGGCGCGGTTGAATTTCACGGTCGCGTCTTGCCCCTGTTGAAAAGCGACCAACGCCGCAATGACGAATGTCAGAAGGGTTTGCTTCACGGGCCGATTCTACATCAATAGCGGATCATTTTTGATCTTTCACGGCTTTGCCGCGCGCCCGCCAATCCGATTCCATCTTCCGCAGGTCGGTGGCGTCCGCCGCGTCGGGTTTCAAGGTCAGATACCGGCGGATCGAGTCGGCGGCCTCTTTGAACTTCTGTTCGTGAGCGAAGACATCGGCCAGATAAACGTAGGCGCGGGCGGCGCTCTCCGGCCCGAGCTTCAAGGCTTCCTGCAAACACTGTTTGGCCGGTTCGTACCGGCCGAGCGATAGATTGGCGTAGCCGAGCAACAACAGCGTCAGAGGGACTTTCGGCTCTATCACGAACGCCCGTTCCAGATTGCTCGCCGCCACTTCAAACTGCTTCTGCTGAATCTGGCAATAACCAAGCCCGCGCAGCGCCGGGGAGTATTTGTCGTTGAGTCGCAGCGCCCGCTCGAAATCGGCGGCCGCCTCGGTCAATTTGCTGCGCCCCATCAAGAGATTTGCGCGCTCGGTCAGAGCCTGAAAGTATTCGGGGTAAAGTTCGATCGCCTGATTGAATGCGGTCAGCGCCTGTTCTCCCTTGTCCTCTTTTTGCAGTTTGAGTCCCTGTTCATAGGCTTTAAGCGCCGGTTTTGGGATGTTTTGGGCCGCCTCTGCCGCACTCACTATTCCCGGGTTGACGTCTTTCTTTTCTTTATGCAGCGGGAGTTTCAGATTGATGTCAACCTGCAGGCGATTGGAATAAGAGCGAGTGGTGTCGGCTTCAATCGGGTCGCAATATTGCTCCGGCGCGTCAGGGTTGGTCGCATAGACACGATAGCGCCCGCCGTTCATCCCACGAAATTCATAATTGCCCTGATCATCACTCAGAGTATCCCGCCTTAAGCCATTCGTCGCTTCGATGAAGACTTTCATCCTCGCCGCAGCGGGACGCCCGTCGGGTAATCTAACGCGCCCAAAAATAACAAAGCCGCCGCCTTGCGGAAACGTATTGGAGGCGATTGAGGAACCGCCAAACAGTAGCGCCATACCGATCAAGGCGAACAGCCCATTGCGTCTGAGCAAGTTCATGCCAGGTCGCGGAGGTTGTGAAGTCAACATAGTCCACTCCCAGAAAAACGGGGGCTGCAACTATGTCGCAACCCCCGTAACCTAATCATAACGCCATCAGCCTGCAATTTAGAAGTAGATCTTCACCGCAAGCTGAACGATGCGATTGCCCGATACTGTGCCGCTCAGGCCGTTGTATTCGCCAAGAGAATTGCCAATGCGACCAGTAACAGGTGAGACCGACAGCGTCGGCTGACCTGATGAATTTAAGTTGTTACTGGGCCGTGGCGTGCTGTTGCGGAGATTGATCAGCGAATCCGGCGTAGCTGACAAGAACGATCCTCCAAACGGGCCACAAATCAGTTGACCCAATGCGGGGCTTTTGGCATTGGTGACATCCTGTTCATTGAAGTTGGTGCAAATATTGAAATTCAGACCGGTGCTGAAACCACTGAACTGCGGGTGATTGAAGACGTTGAACGCTTCGAGGCGCAGTTGCAGGCTACGCTTCCCATCACCTCCAAGGCTGAAGTTCTTGAACAATGAGAGATCAGTGACGTTGATGCCGGGGGTGTCCATGTATGCGGTTGGATATCGTCCCTGCAGTTTCAACGCTTCGGCGACGGTCGGCAGCCGGACGTCCTCAAAGTTGAACGCCTTATTGAGATCCGAAGACCTCTTGATGTCATCGGTAAAGAGCGCGCCAAGTCCCTCAGTCCAGGAACCATTTATGCGCTGATTGAGGTTGACGTTCGGGATTCCTACGCCAGCTTGTGTAGGCGATCCGGAAATAAATTGGGTGATGCCGGTGACCTGCCAGCCATTGGTCACGCCCTTGACCAGCATATTCCCATCCCGCAGGCCGGGAATCCGCCAGTCGTAATTGATGACCATCAAATGCGTGCGGTCAAAGTTCAGGCGCTTGTAGTCCACGCAGCGTGAGCAGACCGGGTTGATGAAGTCGGAGTAGGTATTGGAAGTGCCCATCGCCTTCGACCAGGTGTAGGCCATGCCAAAGTTCACAGACGTGCCGAACCGTTTGGTCAGAACCGCCTGCATCGAATGATAGTTCGACGAGCCGCCGGATGTGCGCAGGCCGACGGTGTTATATCCCGGGTATTTCTTCAGGAAGTCAGCGCTCAGCGCATTTGTGCCGGAGAAATTCACGCCTGCGTCCTTGTAAACCTGCGCCAGACCACTTTCTTGAAGCGGCACAGTGCCATTCGCGAATTTCGCCGGATCTTGCGTGGCCGCGGTAAAGAGTTCGCCGTACGGACTGTAGTTGAGGTTGAGCAACTCCTGTTGATGGTGGCTCAGTGTGCCGACGTAACCCACGCTAACCACGGTGTTCCAGCCGACGTCGTGTTGCACCTGGAGGCTGAAACTCTGAACACTGGGGACATTTCCTTTCGGATCAGCGGCGATTACGCCAGTGGTTCCGAGCGCGATACCCTGCCCGGCATTCTGTCCCACCGTGGAGAGGTTGCCGAAGTTGAAGGTAGGATTGAAAAACAGCGGCGGCTGACCGACAGCGGCGAAGGCCAGTTCGTTACCTTGCACTCGATCATAGCCCAAACGGTAACCGCCGCGAACGACCGTCCTCTTGTCACCGAAGATATCGTAGGCAAAACCGAGCGAAGGGCCGAATTGCACGCTGCGGCTTTGGATGCCGCCAGGGAAGTAGCCGTCTTTGCTGCCGACCATACCATTGAACGGATCGCCCGAACCGGGAATGATACGCCCGATCAGGGAACCATCCTTCAGGATAGATGGGGTATTCGCCGCTATCACCGGAGTAGCCGCCAGAGCCGGATCGTAGGCTTGGAGGTTCGTCCCTGAACAAGGGAATGTTCCCCCCTTGCAAGTCTGCCTGTAAAGCCGCACGGCCTTGGCCGGGTCGAACTTGCTCGGCACGAAGTAATAATCCTGATGGCGCGCGTCGTATTGCGGGTAGATCAGATTGAAGCGCATCCCGTAATCGAGCGTCAGCCGGCTGTTGACCTTCCAGTTGTCCTGCATATACCACTCGACGTTGGTCGATCGATACTGCCCCTGGAAGACGCCTATATTCGGTTCTCTGAAGGTGTCGAAGTTGCCGAGCAGCGCGTTGGCGTAAGGATGCCCGGAGTTGAGCGGGTTGTTCGTGTTATTGCTGAAGCTGATGGCGGCGGAATCGCCAGCGGCTTGATCCTTGCGGCTGCGCTGGTAATAGAAACCGGCCTTCAACGTGTGGACTCCGACAACCTTGCTGACGTTGTCATAGATGTCGAAGGTCGTGTTGGAGTTCTTATATGGGTACTGGCTGTAGCCGGTGGTCCCACCAAAGTTCTGGTTCGTGACGCCCCCGAAGGTGATGTTGAACCATTGTACGGGTGGATAGTTCGGGAACGGCAGCGCGAAATTGAAGCCGATGCCGGAATAGCTCGCCGCGTCCGCAACCGTCGGATCGAGCGTCAGATTGTTCTGGCTCGCGCCGAAGATGAATTCGTTGGTCAGCGTCGGAGAGAGCGCCGATGTGACGTTGATCGTGCTGTTCCAGGCCGGCGCCTGTTTGAAGATCAGGTTGTCGAACGGAATCTGGTTATTGCCGCCCGTCCAGCCCAGTCCGTAAGGCATGATCTGCTTGTCAGCGTCGCGAGTGTAGCGCACGTAAGCCTTAGTATTGTCCGACAGATTGTAGTCAACCCGGATGCTGTTTTCTTTGCGCGGGTAGCTGACGCTCAACTGCGAGTTGTGGTTGTAGCGGAAGCCGTTTTGAGCGCCGCCCAGCGGCGTGTTTTCGAACTTATTGAAGAGTTGCAGAATCTTCTGCCCGTTCTGGTTGATGAGATTGGGACAGATCACGTTCAGGACACCGTTGCAACTGAACTGTTGTCCGGTCTGAGGATCGCGGATGACGATTAGTGCGCCGTTGCCGTCCTTCGTCTGGCTGAAATCGCCATTGACTTCCGCCGCTGTCGGCACGCGCGACTGGCGCGCGTTCTGTGGCACCAGCTGCTCCTGCCATTCCTGCGACCAGAAAAAGAAGAGCCTGTCTTTCAGCGCCTTTTTCGGCAGCAGCACCGGGCCGCCGATATTGTAGCCCTGCTGGTTGTAACGATAGAAATTACGCGGGTTGTTCTCGATGCCGGCTGCATTGGCGCCGTTCGCGTTGTTGAAATAGCTGTTCGCGTTGAACTCCTCGTGACGGTGGAAATAGTAGCCCGTGCCGTGGAATTGGCTGGTGCCGCTCTTGGTCACGATCTGGATTGCGCCGCCGCCCGAACGTCCGTATTCGGCCTGATAGTTCGAGGTCAGCAGTTTGAACTCGGAGATGTTGTCGAGCGAAAGCGCGATGTGCTGCGTGCCGTTCGATCCGGTGTCCACGTTGGTGGTGCCGTCAATCGTCAGGTTATTTTTGCCCGTGCGAGTTCCGTTGACGTCTATATTGCCGAATCCGCCAGGGCCGGAAGTTGCGAAACTGGTGGTGACGACCACGCCGGGCGTGAGTTTGAGCAGATCGAGGTAATTGCGCCCGTTCACGGCGAGGTTCTGAATCTGCTGGTTGTTGATGGCCGTGCTTTGTTCGCCCGACTCGGTTTTGATCTGGAGTTGGGCGGCGTCGGCCGTCACTTCAACCGTGTTGGAGATGTCGCCGACTTCAAGGACAGTGGTGCCGGTTGACTGTCTGTCCGACGCATTGACCACAACGCCCGATTGAACTGACTTCTTGAAGCCGGTCGCTTCGATGGTCACCGTGTAAGTGCCGGGTTGGATAATCGGGAAGGTATAAAAACCTTCGGCGTTGGTGGTGGTCTCGAGTTGGGTAGTGCCGGCGGTGTTTTTGAGATGGACCTTGGCGCCGACGACCGCGGCGCTTTGCGAGTCATGCACGGTTCCGCTCAAACTGGCGCTGGTTTGCGCAAAGGCGGGAACGGCCAGCAATAGCGCCAACGATAAAAGCATAGGCGTCTTCTTGCGAAGCGAGTTGATACGCATAATTATCTCCCTGTCAGGTTAAACGCGCGCCTCGATCGGCGGCGCATCGGGTTGAATCGCCACGCCGCCATGTCAACCAGGCTCGATCAATCCTGGCGCGACAAAGCGCAGCGTGATATCCAATTCGAATGATTTCTTCGCTTGATCTGTTTCTTTGGGCAGAAACTATTCAGGTATGCCTATCATCCCAGCGGCTAACGTTGCATTAGCCACGCGGATTATCAAATTAGCT
>DASTMP010000459.1:0-1500 GCA_035714085.1 Blastocatellia bacterium | reverse complement strand
CGCAAGTTGCGACGCCTGCAGGCAAGGGCGCCTGCGCTTCCAGAAGATGGCTAACGAGTCTGACTCTTCCGTTGATTGTCGTGATTCTGGCCGCGTCGCATCCGCTTCGGAATGTTGGCGCTCAATCCTCTTCGAGAAAATCATCCGACCGAATCGCTCCGCGGAAAAGCGCGGCGACTAATTTCGACGCGCTAGCCAGGCGCGCCGATGAGGCGCGCGAAGCGAATCGTCTTGAAGAAGCCTCTGCGCTCTACCTTCAGGCATTGCGC
This sequence comes from Blastocatellia bacterium, assembly GCA_035714085.1. Classification (GTDB taxonomy): domain Bacteria; phylum Acidobacteriota; class Blastocatellia; order RBC074; family RBC074; genus JAJVID01. The sequence goes on along the minus strand of DASTMP010000459.1, from coordinate 1,231 downwards.
CTGAAACCGGCGTGGAAGGAGGGCTGGTGGCATGTCGGCGCGATGTTTTACGAGCGCGATCGTTACACTGAAGCCCGCGAAGCCTTCCTTAAATTCGTCGCGGTTGACCCGAAGTTCGGCCCCGCGCTGGCGATGCTGGGTTTGTGCGAATTCCAGTTGCGCCAATACGAGCCGGCTCTGATTCATCTGAGACAGGGCAATCTGCTGGGCGTGGGCGACAATCCGGATTTGCGGCTGGTCACGCGCTATCACGAAGCGATTCTGCACAACCGTTTCGAGGAATTCGAGCTGGCCTACGACGTGATGTCGAGGCTGATAAACGAGCAGCCCGAGTCGCCGGATCTGGTCTTCGCGCTGGGATTGACGATGCTGCGCCTGGCTTATCTGCCTCCGGACGTCCCGGCGGACAAACGCGAGATTGCTCTCAAAGCGGGGCGCGCGGCTTATTACCTGATCACGAAACGGCATCAGGAGGCCGCGCATGAGTTCAAAGAGATGGTCGAGAGCTATCCTGATTCGCCCGGCGCGCATTACGCGTACGGAGTCTTCGTGCTGCGCGACAATCCTGACGCAGCAATCGAGGAATTTCGCCGCGAATTACAGATTGCGCCTAAACACGTCGCCGCGCGTTTGCAGATCGCCTTCGAGATGATCAAGCAGGGCCGGCACGCCGATGGATTGCCTTACGCCGAAGAGGCCGTGAAACTCGCGCCTGACCTCTTCGCTACGCACAACGCGCTCGGCAGGATTCTGCTCGAAACCGGCGAGATCGAGCGCGCCGTCAAAGAGCTGGAGGTCGCGGTCAAGCTCGCGCCAGACAGCCCTGAAATGTATTTCGCGCTCGCCCGCGCCTACAATCGCGCGAAGAGACCGAAGGACGCCGAACGCGCCAGGGCCGAATTCATGCGGCTTGACAAAATCCGCCGTGCGAGTCGCGAAGGAGGCGAGGCGTCCCCTGAAAAAATCGGCTCACAGCAGAGGCCCAGAGACTAATAATGCGGGACAGGAAAATATAAAGTAGAAGATAAGAGACGATTTCTTTCCACGGGAGAATCAAATGTCCAGTTTTCTCACACGCCCTTTGTCCACACTGAGCATAATTGCTGTCGGCGTCATAATCGCGGCCAACGCGCAAGAACCGACAAAGACGGCGCCTCAGACACAAAAGCCGCGGACTTCGGATCAGGGCGTGACGGTTCGCATCGGCTCCGAAGAAGTTCTGCTCGACATA
>DASTMP010000458.1:0-4500 GCA_035714085.1 Blastocatellia bacterium | reverse complement strand
TGATCACTTCCTGACCAACCACCAACCACCAGGCGCCAACCACCTATCCAGTCGCCGACTGCAAAAAACTCTCCGCGGAATAGAACAGGCTCGGGACTGATAGCGCGGGCTTGGCGCCGAATTGTTCGAGCAATGAGAGCGCGGGGGCGAGTTTTTCATAAAAGATCACGACCACGTCGCTCGGCTCGATCTCTTCAATCGCCATTTGCATTGCGGCGATCTCGTCGAGCGCGACGCGACAGTCGCGCCCCGGCGCTTCGCTCATCACAGCGCGGCGCAGCAAGTCGGCGATTTCCCCACGGCGTCGCCCGCGCGTGTCTCTGTCCTCTTTGATGATGACTCGCTCGAAGCCTCGCGCGGCGGCGCGCCCGGCCTGCTCCACAACCATGTCATCCCTGTCGCCAGGCACGCCGATGACGCCGGTGACGCGACGCCCCCTCCATTTCGCCGCCATCTGGCAAACGGCTGTGAACGCGTCGGGGTTATGACCGTAATCGAGCAGCGCGTAACCTCCGCGGATTTCGAACAGTCCCGCGCGGCCCGCGTTATGCAAGTCGCCGCGGAATCCCCGAAGGGCGGTGGCTACTTCTTCGCGGCTGAGACCCTGCGCGCGGCAGACGGCCACGGCCGCCAGCGCGTTGGCGACGTTGAACGAAGCCGCGCCGCCCAATGTCACCGGAATGTCGGACGCGCGAACCACGCGCGTCGCGTCGCCGCCCTGGGATTCGACGATCCATCCGTCCTTGTAGAGATAAGCCGATCCGCCCGCGTCGAGCCGCCGTCTGATCAGCACGTGCGGAGGACGCATCGAGAAATAGACGACGTTCTTCCTCGGCCTGGCGACCAATTCGTCGTCCGCCAGTTTGGCCAGACGTTCGTCATCCGCGTTGAGGATCAGCGTCCCTCCCTTGCGCACGCGCTCCGCGACGAGCGCCTTGACGTAGAGCAGGTCGTCGAGGTTCTCTATCCCGTCCTGCCCCACGTGATCGAGCTTGACATTGCTGATGACCGATATGTCGGACCAGTCGTAACCAAGCCCCCCGCGAACGATGCCGCCGCGCGCGGTTTCTAGCACGGCTATCTCCACCGACGGATCGGAGAGCACGGTCTGAGCGGAGATCGGACCTGTGGTGTCGCCTTCGACGACCAGTTCGCCGCCGACGTAGATCCCGTCGGTAGTCGCCATGCCCACGGTCATTCCTTTTTGAGAAAGCGCGTGGGCGACCATTCTGGTGATCGTCGTCTTGCCGTTCGTGCCCGTGACCGAAATGATCGGTATTCTGCCCGTCGCCCCGTCAGGGTAAAGCATGTCGATGATCGCCGCGCCCACGTCGCGGCTCCGGCCTTCGCTCGGCGCGACGTGCATGCGCAAACCCGGCGCGGCGTTGACTTCGATGACGCCGTTATCAGGCCCCGGAGGCTCGGCTATGTCGTCGAGGATCAGATCGATCCCGCACACATCAAGCCCAATGACACGCGCGGCGCGCTCGCACATCGCGGCGACCCGCGGGTGAATAATATCGGTCACGTCTCTGGCCGTCCCGCCCGTCGAGAGGTTGGCGCATTCGCGAAGGTATACGACCTCGCCCGGCTGCGGCGTGTGGTCCAGGGTCAGACGGCGTCGCTTCATAAATTCCATCATCGCCGCGTCAATGGCGATCTTGGTGAGCGGGCGCTCGTGATCATCGCCGCGCGCGGGGCGCCTGTTCTCGGCCTCCACCAACTCGGCGATCGTGCGCTCGCCGTCGCCGACGACGTGAGCCGGGACGCGTTCACTCGCCGCCGCCACCTTCCCATTAATCACCAGCGCGCGATAATCACGCCCCGCGAATTGCCGCTCGACCATGACCTTCGTCGCATACTGTTTCGCGATACGGTACGCCTGCCCGACCTGCGCCGCGGTGGTCAGATTGAGCGAAACGCCTTTACCCTGGCTCAAGTTGTAAGGTTTGACCACGACCGGCGGGCCGACGACCTCCAGAGCCTCGATCGCTTCGGCCTCCGACTGCGCAAGTATTCCGCAAGGGACTTCGATCCCGGCGTCTCTCAACAAAATCTTGGTCAGTTCCTTATCGGAGGCGATGTCCACTGCGACGGCGCTGGTCCGTTCCGTCATCGCGGCCTGAATGAAGCGGCGGCATTTCCCGTAGCCAAATTGTACCAGGCTGTTTTCGCCGACGCGCTTCCAGGGTATCCGGCGGCGCGTGGCGGCTTCCGTGATCGCTTTTGTGGTGGGACCGAGTTCGGAGCGCGCGATAAACGCCCTGACTTCGTTGACCCTCTTCTCCAGCGGGAACGCTTCGCCGCCTCTCATCTGGAGCGTCAGCGACTCGATGATTTCAGCCGCCATGCGCAGCAGGCGCTTCGTTCCCTCCTCCGCCTCGTATTCGATGATGATGTTGTAGGCGCCTGGCTCGCCCGCGCTCCGAGTCTTTCCGTGATAGACGGGGACTCCGGCCAACTCGGTCAATTCGAGCGCGATGTGTTCGACGACATGGCCGAAATAGGTGCCCTCGCGCAGCCGCTCCGCGAACCCTCCCTCGCGCCCCATGCAACAGTGATGTTTCGCGAGCCCGGGCAACAGTTCCAGTAAAAGTTCATTGAATCCTGGAAATTCACGGCTCTCTTTCCCCGCGAGGTCATCCAGATAAAGCCTCATTGAAAGAACGGGGCGATGACTGTAAACATTGGGCCCCGATAGCGCGCGGATTCCATCGACTCTCATTGATGAATTCTCCGACCGCGCGCCGGCGGCCTGACCGCGGTGACTGCATGAATCGATCATCGCCTCATCTCTTCACGGTCGTGGCGCCGACACGCTTCTCAAAACGGCTCAATTGGCCGAGCAATCACGGCGCCAACTGGCTGTTGCGCCCGCGTCACGATTGCAATCGGAACAATGGCGTATTGTGGCGATACCTAATTCATTGGATTTTCGTATTCGATTCGACCTGAGGACCCCGGCGCGGCGCGGCGCGTAATCAATATGGTCGCGCGCGGCGTCAACCGCCTGCTCACGCGCTGGGCCGTGTGATTAGGAGGCTGGCATATCTCTTGCCCAACATCAGATGTTAGATGGTAGTAACTTGCCCCGCGCTTAATGCCCGGCGGCGCATACTTGCAGATGTTAGATGTTAGTAACATCGACCACTATATGACATCCGACATCTAACGCCTGACATCTAGTAAATCTGATACAGAGTAACATGGGCCGGAGGCTGTTATGAGAAGAAAACGAGACGCTGATAAATATGAAGCGGGCCGCCGTTATGACCGGAGCGCGCCCGATTCGGAGACTGTGATCAAAGACAATCTTGCCGACATGGGCCGCAAGCTCGTCGTGCGCGAGTTCGAGAAGTATCATTCGGTCAGCCCGGAATTGACCGCAGCCGACATGGACGCGAGATGGCAAGAGGCTGAGGATTCCGGAGCTGAGACTCCGGGCGGTCATGTCGCAACACCCGATCAGGATAACGTGGATGAGATCGGGCGGGCGGTTGGAATGGAATTTCAAGATAATCAGGAATTGAGCGCTCCCGGAGAGGTGCTCTCGAAACGCGACCGTCGGCGGTGGGAAATGGATAAACGATCGGCCGACGGCGACTCTCTTTGATCCGGGCGGCGGTGTTCGGCGACGGTCGGTTAAACCGCGACTCTGGTCGCGCCGTTTCAATCTCCTGGAGTATCCTTGGCGTCATATTGCCAGAAAGGCCCGCCGGGGATGCGCACATCCGACGATGTGAAAACTGAGGGTCACATACCTTCGGATTTAGCCCGTGGCGTTTATTACGAGCTAGCGCTGACGAATTGTTGTGAAAATAATCAATTGGCGCAGGGAAATTCCAAATGAACCTCTTATTATTAGTTTGACCGCGCCGTCTTACCCGCGCGCCGCGGTTCCTCCAGTCGCTCTTCCATGAGTCGTAATGGGCGCGACGTGCGGCGCGCGCGCCAGTCCGGCGATTATGAAGATCGCGCCCAAGAGTAGGTTGACAATGTTATCGGCCGCCAGGCTGCGCAATCCCCCCGAGGCGGGATGAGCCTGAATCAGCCAGATCACAGCGCCTGGGGCGATAAAGCCGAGCGCGCCGAGCAGCAGATAAATGCCGCCGAAGATCAAAGAAAAAACGCGGGCTGCGCTCGGCGAAGCTGCAAAGCCGAAATAAAGCGTCAGCGCGGCTGATACTAAATGAATGATGTTATGAATGCCCGAAAGGCGCATTCCCAGTAAATTCGGGGAGACGAATCCCAGCAATCCGATTATCAGGAAGACCACTCCAAGAACCTTACAGATCGCCTTGGCCATAACAAATCTCCTTTGCTTTCTGGTCTCTATGGCCGGCGAGCTACCGCGACTAATCGGTCGTTCCCGGTCAAATAAAACGGCTGCCTGATCATTGTCCGCCCTCCCCATGACGGCCACTGCTCAGGCAGCCTTCTCCACTCACGACGGAAAGGAACTTACTCCCCCACAGTTCCTCCGAATGCATTGCTGCATTC
>DASTMP010000457.1:0-29879 GCA_035714085.1 Blastocatellia bacterium | reverse complement strand
CTTTTCGTCGAGCCTGCGTTGCAGCAGCGTCTTGAAAGTTTGATCCTCAGGCAGCCCGTAACCCGCGGTCAAGCTATCGCCGAATGCGACGATGGCGGGCAGTTCTTCCGACTTCTCTGAAAATTTCGTCGGCGCGAGGGCGGCGCCGGAATTGGCCACGCCCGCCGTCGCCTGATTCGGCGCGCCCGATTTCTGACAAGCGACGGAAATGGTCGCCAGGAGCAGCGCGCCGGCAAGCAGCATGAATCTATTTTTCTTTGCCATCCTATCTTCTCCTGATCTCTCTGTAGTGAGAGGTAATTAAGTTGAAAACTTTCGTGCTATTCGCCAAAAATTTCGGTACGCAATGGGACAATGATCTAAAATAGCGCCGCATCACGGACGCGCTCAAGCGCCCCAAATCAAATTCGACACAAAGATAACATGATTCAACTCGCAAATGTCTCCAAAGTCGTCACGAGCGGTTCAGAGCGACTGACCATTCTGCACTCGCTCGATTTAGACATACCGCGCGGTCAATTCGTCTCGGTCGTCGGCCCTTCGGGCAGCGGCAAATCGACGCTGCTCGGCCTGATCGCCGGACTCGACGCGCCGACTTCGGGCAGCGTCAGTCTGGGTGGTCGCGAGATCACCAGAATGAGCGAGGACGACTTGGCTGAACTGCGCGGCCGGCTCCTCGGTTTCATCTTTCAATCTTTCCATTTAATCCCCTCGCTCACGGCTTACGAAAACATCCTTACGCCGATGGAGATCATAGGCGTTTCCAAGGCCGGCGACCGCGCGCGGACACTGCTCGATGAGGTCGGCCTGCGAGATAGGGCGCATCATTACCCTTCACAACTTTCGGGCGGCGAACAACAGCGTGTGGCCATCGCGCGCGCGTTCGCAAACGAGCCTGAGATATTGCTGGCCGATGAGCCTACCGGCAATCTCGATAAGAAGAACGGCGAGCATATTTTTGATCTCCTGCTCACCCTCAACCGCGTTTATGGCACGACTCTGCTGTTGGTCACGCACGACCACCACTTGGCCGACAAGGCCGACCGCATGATCTACCTGAGCGACGGCCGGATCGTGGAAGACCGACTGAACGGCGACGGGGCGACGGGGCGACAGGGCGACAGGGCGACGGAGAGACAGAGAGACAGAGTGATAGAGGGCGCCCCGCAAACTCGCCCCGTCGCCCCGTCGCCCCGTCACCCCGTCGCCCCATCTCTTCCTGGTTCCGGGAGGGAGTCGCTGTGAGATTCGTGATCAACCTGGCCTGGCGCGAGATGCGGGCGTCGTGGCGGCGGCTTTTATTCTTTTTCATCTGTATCGCCATCGGGGTCGGTTCGATAGTCGCGTTGCGGTCGCTCGTGCAGAACGTCAAAGCGTCGCTCGGGCGCGAGTCGCGTTCGCTGCTGACCGCCGACGTTCAGGCTTCATCCGGTTCGCCGTGGAACGCCGAGATCCAGGCCACTTTCGAACGCTATTACAAGTCGCCGCTGGTCGAGGCCCACACCGAGACGCTCGAAACCGCGACCATGCTGCGTTCGGTCAATAACGAGAGCGCCCCGCCGAAGATGGTCGAGTTGAAAGCCGTGCAGCTTCAATTCCCGTTTTACGGCGAAATCGTCCTGGCCGGCGGCGCGAAATATTCGCACGGCCTTTTAAAAGACCGCGGCGCGCTGGTCAAGCAGAGCCTGATGGCCGCGCTCGATCTGAAGATCGGCGACCTGGTCAGGATCGGCGATCTCGATTTTACGATTCGCGGCGTGATCGAGAGCGAGCCTGGCGGAGCAATGAACGCCTTCAGCTTCGGCCCGCGCGTGATTGTCGATTACGACGACGCGGTCGCCGCCGGAATGAACAAGTGGGGCAGCCGCGCCCGCTACCGGGCGCTCTTCAAGACGCGCGAGGACGCGATGGATCCTCTGCTCGAAGGCTTGCGGCGCGACTTGAGGAGGCAGCCGCACGTGGCGGTGCGTTCGTTCCGGGATTCGCAGGACAGGATGAGCGAATCGTTGACGCAGGTCGAAGATTATCTGAGCCTGGTCGGACTGATCATACTGGTTCTCGGCGGCATAGGCGTCTCCAGCGTCACGCGTGTCTTCGTCCAGCAGAAAATGAAAACGATTGCGATCTTGAAATGCCTGGGGGGAAAAAACGCCCGCGTGCTCGGCGCTTATCTGTCACAAATCCTCACGCTCGGATTGCTGGGCAGCCTGATGGGACTTCTGGTCGCGAAGGTCGTGACGACGCTCTTGCCGAAGGTCTTTGCCGGCAGCATCCCGTTCAACGTCGAGTTCGGATTGACCTGGCAGGCCGCGTTGCAGGGGATCGGAGTGGGGACGCTGATCTCGCTGCTCTTTTCGCTCACGCCGCTGCTCGAAATCCGGCGGATCAAACCGATCCTGGTTTTGAGGAGCCTCGCGACCCCCCCGGGATCGCGTCCCGGTTGGCGGAAGTTGGATTGGATGAAGCTCGCCTCAGGTCTGATCGTCACTTTGGGATTGATCGCGCTGGCGAGTTGGCAGGCGGGGTCGCTCGAGGTAGGCGCCATATTTTTGGGCGCGCTGGCCGCAATGACACTGGCGCTGAATGTGATGGCGGCGGCGTTGATGAAGTTCGTGCGCGGGTTCCGCCTGCTCCCGTCGTTCAGCGTGCGGCAGGGCGTCAACAGCCTCTACCGCCCCGGCAATCAAACGAAGATCATCTTGATGGCCGTCGGTCTGGGCGTCTTTTTCGTCGTCGCCGTGCGTTCGCTTCAGCTCAACCTGCGGGAGGAGTTCGCGATAGACATGAATACGCTGCGCGCCGACATGTACCTGATCGAAATTCAGCCCGATCAGCGTAGCGGAGTCCAGGAGATCGCCGCCAAATACATCGGCTCGAAACCAGAGCTAATCCCGACCATCTCCGCCCGCCTCGCCGGAATCAGCAACAGCCATGCCGACCTCGACAACGTCAAGCCGAACGAAAATCGAGGGCTGATGGGGCGCGAATACATCATGACTTACCGGGACCACGTCGACGATTCCGAGAAAGTCCTGGCGGGCGAATTCTGGGATTCGCCCCTCCCCCAAGGCGCCGAACCCGAAGTCTCGATCGAAGAGCTGTTGCACAAAGAGCTGGGGTTGAACGTAGGCGACACAATGACCTTCAACGTGCAGGGGCGGCATATCACGGCGCGCGTGGCCAATATCCGGCGCGTCGACTGGCGCAACGCGCGCACGGGTTTCCTGGTCATCTTCCGCCCGGGGCCGCTCGACCGCGCGCCGGCGAAATACATCGCCGCGATCAAAGGCCCCGCCGATTCGCGCCTCCGCGCTCGTCTGCAAAGAGACCTGATCGACAAATTCCCGAACGTCTCCGTGGTTGACGTGCGCGACATCATCGAGATAGCCCGCGGCATCGTCCAGAACATCTCGCTGGCCGTCTCGTTCGTCGGGGGATTCGTTTTCTTGAGCGGCCTGTTGATCCTGATCGGCTCGATCGCGATGACCAAATTCCATCGCCTCTACGAATCGGCGATCCTCAAGACGCTTGGGGCGAAGAGGAAATTGATCGTCTCCACGCTGTTGGTCGAATACGGCGTCTTGGGGCTGCTCGCCGGCGCGCTCGGGTCGTCCGCAGCGATTGCGCTGACCTGGGCGGTCAGCGAGTATGTCTTGAAAATTGACTGGCGCTTCATGCCGTCGGTCAACCTACTCGGCGTGGTCGTGGCGGCGGCGCTGGTGATGGCGGTCGGCGCGCTGTCGAGCTGGGACGTGATGGTCAAAAAGCCGCTCGGCATTCTGCGGGCGGAATAAGGTCCAAGACACGCCACGTAGTAACGAATAAATTCGTAACTACGTGGGTTTTACAGGAGCATTTATGAACACCCGAAGATTTCTTCTATCAGTTTTGGTTTCACTCGCGCTGATTGCCATTATCGCCGCGACTCGGCGAGACGCAGCCGTTGAAGAGAAGCATCTGCTCTATGTCGCCTCGCCCGGCATACGCAATTACGTCGAATACGGCGGCGTGGGCATCCTGGTCTACGACATCGCCGCCGGACATAAATTCGTCAAACGCATACCGACTTGGGACGCGGTTGAAGGCAATCCGGCCGAAAACGTCAAAGGCATCGCCGCCAACGCGAAAACGGCGAAGATTTACGTCAGCACGCCGAAGCGCGTGGCCTGCTTCGATCTGATCACCGAGAAGAAGGTTTGGGAGAAGGAGTACGAAGGCGGTTGTGACCGGATGGCGCTGTCGCCGGACGGCAGGACGATGTACGTCCCTTCGTTTGAAGGCCCGCACTGGCTAGTGGTTGACGCGCTAAGCGGCGAAGTGATCAAGAAGCTCGAGCCCAATTCCGGCGCCCACAACACGATCTACTCGCTCGACGGCAAATTCGCTTATCTGGCGGGATTGAAATCTCCGCTGCTGCGCGTGGCCGACACCAGTACGCACACGATCACGAAAGAGATCGGGCCTTTCGGCAATGTGATTCGCCCCTTCACGGTCAACGGCGCGCAGACGCTCTGCTACGTCAACGTTAATGACCTGCTCGGGTTCGAGATCGGTGATTTGAAGACTGGCAAGGCGCTGCGTCGCGTCGAGGTCGAGGGGTTCCAGAAAGGTCCGGTCAAACGCCACGGCTGTCCCAGCCACGGCGTCGGCCTGACTCCCGACGAAAAAGAGGTCTGGCTCTGTGACGGGTTCAATGAACGGGTGCATGTCTTTGACAACACCGTGACGCCGCCCAAACAGATCGCGAGCGTAAAGCTGCGGGAGCAGCCCGGATGGGTCACTTTCAGCCTTGATGGGAAACTCGCATATCCGTCAACCGGCGAGGTGATTGACGTGAAGACGAAAAAGATCATCGCTGCGTTGTCGGATGAGACCGGTCGCCAGGTTCACAGCGAGAAGCTGTTGGAAATCGTCTTTGCGAACGGGAAGCCTGTCCGAACAGGTGATCAGTTCGGCCTTGGGAGAGCGGGCGACAAGTAACGCCTGCATAAAGAAACGCCCGGCCAGAGGGCGACGAAGTTTTGTCGACAGTAGGCCGGGCGTTTATCAGGTGATCACCACCAGCCGTGATCGTGGCCGTGATGACGGCCGTCATCGACCTTAATCTGGCCGCGGATTTCGCCGGTAGGTGACACCGGCGTATGAACGTTCGCGTAGGTGGTTCCGTTCCGCAGCCCGCGGATGAGTTCGTTCAACCCGTCGGCGCCGGCGGGAATCTGCTGTGAGCCGAGGGCTATGATGTCGGCGGCTGTGATTGTTCCTTCCACCGTCGCTGGTGAAGCCGGACAGGCGGGTTTGCCGCCCCCGCCACACAGGAACACCATCACCCCGCCATTCACACTTTTCTGACCGAGATGAATGTGAGCGAATAGCGGCACCACCGGCGGCGTCGCTGCGCCTTCTAAATTTTCGTAGCTGAGTTTGAATGAAAGCGAGCCGTCGGGCTCGATGCGCGCTTCGAAATCTCCGCTTCCTTGGGTGGAGACGACAGGAACCTCCTGTGCGCCGACCAACTTGGCATGGAATTTGTTATCCCTATCGTGCGCTGAGACGGAGAAAGCGCTGAGCGCAAATAGCACGCCGATGACCACTGAGACATTCGACAATTGCTTTTTCATGGGCCTCCTTGAGTAGTTCTCAAAATTGGTTGTTGACATGGAACGGCCAGAGACTGTGGAGAAGCAAACCGCCTCCGACAGCGCCATATGACTTGAGCGCGGGGCTATACAGACAACTGACAATTGATAACAGACAACGGCAATACTTTGATAAATTGATCTTATAACTTCCGCTTGCCTGAGGGCAACTCTGGCGACGACTAAATAACTCCGTCGACGACTAAAAAAACTCCGGCGACGATTCCATAGGAGGACATGATGACCTGCAAAATTAACTCCGCCCTCGTTTCTTCGCTGCTTTGCTTCTTTCTCGCCACGACGGCGACTTCTTACAGTCAAAAGACGAAATCGCTCCCGCCGAAATTGCCCACGATGCGGGAGCAGGCCGAGATTCAACAGCAATGGCTGAAGTTGCGGCTGGATCGCGCGCTGCCAGAATTGATGCGCAAACACGACGTCTCGATGTGGCTTGTGATCTGCCGCGAATACAACGAAGACCCAGTCTTCCGCGGTCTCACTTCGCCGACTGTCTTCGCCGCGCGGCGGCGCACGATTCTGGTCTTTTACGACCAGGGCAAGGAGAAAGGCGTCGAGCGATTGGCGCTGGGCGGCGGGTCGAATGGCGGTCTCTATCGCGTCTACCGCGACCCCGATGTCGAGAACCGCGAACTGTGGGGCGAAGGACAATGGGCGCTGCTCAGAAAAGTGATCGCCGAGCGCGACCCGAAGACGGTCGCCGTCAACATATCGCAGACACACGCCTTCTCCGACGGGCTGTCGGCGGGCGAATGGGAGAAATTGCAGCAGGCGCTCGGCCAGGAGTACCTGAAACGGGTCGTGCGCGCGGAACTTCTGCCGCTGGAATACGTCGAGACGCGATTGCCCGAGATGCTGCCGACCTATAAACAGATGATGGAGATCGTCCACTGGATCATCGAGCGCGCGTTCTCAAACGAGGTGATCAAACCTGGCAAGACCACCAATCAGGATGTGGTCTGGTGGATGAGGCAGAAGGTCAATGATCTGGGCCTCGGAACCTGGTTTCAGCCTACGATTCGCGTGCAGCGAAAGGGCTCCGGCGTTCCGAGCAATCTGGCCGAAGACGAGCCCGTGGTGATCGAACGCGGCGACGTGTTGCATTGCGATTTCGGAATCACCGCGATGGGATTGGCCACCGACACCCAGCACATGGCCTATGTCCTGCGCGACGGCGAGACCGACGCGCCCGAAGGCGTCAGGAAGGCTCTGGCCAATACCAATCGCATGCAGGATATTTTGACGGAGCGAATGAAGCCGGGCCGCACGGGGAACGATGTCCTTGCTGATGCGATTGCGACGATGAAAGCGGAAAAGATCAACGGCACATTCTACACGCACCCGATCGGCGACCACGGGCACGGCGCCGGGCCGCTGATCGGTCTGTGGGATCGCCAGGAAGGCGTGCCTGGACGCGGCGACGTGAAGATCATGCCCAATACCTGGTTTTCAATCGAACTCGGCGCGCGAACGCCATTGCCGGAATGGGGCGGGCAAGAGCTTTTCGTCGGCCAGGAAGAAGACGCGGCGATTGACGGCGACGGCAAAATTTCCTGGGTATTGCGCCGGCAAACGAAGTATCATCTGATCAGGTGAAGACTCAACAAATAATCAGACTGGAGAAAACCCGATGAAATCACTGAAAGTATCAATTCGACTGTTATTCATCGTATGCGTAGGCCTCACATGCCACGCGTCGCTGGCGTCGGAGGACCCGAACATGACCGCTGAAGATCGCGCTAAAGTCATCAAGCTGCTCAACGAATCTCACAAACAGACGCTTGATCTGATGCAAGGGTTGAGCGAAGAGCAGTTGAAGTTCAAACCGGCGCCCGAAAAATGGTCCGTGCTTGAAGTCGCCGAGCACATTTATCTGGCCGAAGGATTGCTGTTTGGCGCGGTCGAAAAGGCCCTGGCCGAAAAAGAGAATCCCGAATGGGAGGCGAAGACCAGAGGCAAGACGGAATTTCTGGAGCGCGTCATGGTCAGCCGCGATCGCAAAGCCACGGCGCCCGAAAGCATCGTGCCATCGGGCAAATTGACGCGCGACGATGTGATCGCGAAGTTGAATGAGTCCCGCGCCAAGACCTTGAAATTCACCGAAGAGACCAAGCTGCCGTTGAAAGCCCACACGCTGGACCATCCCTTTCCAGTCTTCAACACGCTCAACGCTTACCAGTGGCTGATCTATATTCCGCTGCATAACATCCGCCATAACAAACAGATCGAAGAAGTGAAAGCGGACCCGAATTTCCCAAAAAGCAAATAGTAAGTAGCCCAACAAAAATCAGACAGGAGAAATCGCTATGAAACCGCTGAAAATATCCATTCGATTGCGGCTCATTATATCTCTCATCCTAATGATGACTGTGATTGCGCTGACGGGATGTTCAGACTCAAAGTATCATCCGTCCGGACGTTTCTTAAGCGCATTTTCTCCGGATGAAACAGTCAAACGCTTGAATGTCCCTGGGCTTGAGACGCCGGGCGCATCGTACTCGGGCGACACTTCGCCCGGCGAGCCAACTCGTTATCGGAAAGAGTTCGTTCAGGAGTTTCGCATCAAAGACACGCCAGGTTCGCGGTTTGACGAGCATAGCTTTCTCCTGAAATTGGAGACAGCCATTAAGCAGGAGGCGCAAAGCGCAAATGTCCGTCTTACAGGTGGAGGGTGGGTCGGAGATAGCTTTCACATAAACTATCAAGATGGGGGAAACCAGGGGGCGGTAGAAGTGATTGGAGCGCGCCTTGAAAACGATAGATACAAAATATGGTGTATCGCTAGAGAGCTGAGCGTTCCAAACAAAAATTGATATTGAGTGCGCCGCCACTCGATGAGTCAATCCTTTATCTTCCCCAGCAACTGATAAATCCACATCAACGCCGCGTTCATCACCTGCTCACCGGCTCCGACCTCCGCCGGCGCGACCTGATTGTCCGCGCCGTATCCGCCTTCAGCCACCGCTTCTATGGTCGGAAAGTATTGGTGGTAGCCGTTGCAATAGCCGAAGAAGAATAACTGTTTGACCCGCGCGCGCTCCTTCAAACGGATCGAATGGTTGCTGAAGAATTCGCCCGACACGCCGACTATCGCGATCTCGCCGTTGAGCAGCGCCACGGTCAAACGCGGCCTCACGCCGTCGGCGTATTCGTCGGCGTAATTCGGGATCAGTTCGGGGAAGAAGGCCTTTTCATACAGGCCGCGCACGAGGGAGTTGCTCAGGTCGGTGCGCGAAGAGAATTTGAAACGATCCTCTTTCACTTCGAGAGACGGAGAAGAGACTTCCTGCGGGGTCAGCGCCGTCGCTACTTTGATGACCTCTTTGGCCAGCGCCTGCCCGAAAGCCTGATAATCCCGGTTTGGCGCGTTGACCGACTGATCGCCGGCCGCGCCCTGCATAAAGATCACGCGCGCGCCCGTGGCCTTTTCGACCTCTGCCTTCATCGCGCCGACATAATCGGCCGAAAACCTCAATGTTGTCGCGGGAATCATCGTCGGATGCGCGGTGAAGTTGACGAGGATCGCAATCGGCTTGCCATTCGCTCCATCGAACCGCATCACAGCCAATTCGCGGTCGCTCGGTTTGATTGGTTGTTTGGTGTGGCGATTGCGATTAAACCCTTCGAGTTGAATCGAGCCGACGGCCATCTTCGCGGGAGCGAGTTTTGAATTGGCCTCGACGATTGCGGCGACTATGGCGTCTTCCATCTGGCGGTAATAGCGCAACGCGGCGTCGAAGCGGCCCTTGCCTTTGCCCGCTTCGTCGGTCAGTTCGAGCACGGGGCCGTGATGCGTGTGCGAACCGGCGATGAAGGAATATTCGATGCCCGCTTCGGATCTGACGCGCTGGCGGATTCGCTGCAGCGACGCCTCGGCGGGCGAGCGGCCCAGGTCGAGGCCGACTATCGCGAGTTTCCTGTCGCCCGCCTGAATGACCAGCGCCTCGGCGTAGAGCGGGTCGAGCGTTCCCACCGATAAGGCGTCATGCCTGGCGCCGTAGCCCCACATCGGCAGAGGCTCGCGCGGCGTGACGTCGCGGCGGGCGGCGCCGGCTTTGAAAACGGGCGCGGGAGTTTGGGCGGTCGCGACCGCCGCGAACGCCAGCAGCGTGAAGACGAGTGCGGGAAGCTTGCGCAATGCTAGTTTTGACATGGTTGATTTCAGATTCGTGATAGGCGCGATGAAAAAGTGGCGCCGAGATTGCTGACATGAAATTAAGATGACAGTGTGAATGAATCCGAGTGTCAGAAGCGCGCGTAGTATTGCAACTTTCATGGCGCAAGACAAGCTTTGTGAGCGAGCGCATTTGCATCGTTCTTAATGGCTCTTTCTTAAAATCCATCTTTAGTCGCGTAAATCCGATCATCGTGGCGCCGCGTAAGAGCAGTGGAATACCACAATAATTCCGAGGCGACCTTGCGTTAATGCGCGTGGAAGCCTTTTTTACTACGAAAGGAAAAAGAATGCGTAAATTAAGAGTAGTATTGGCCGCGCTGTGTCTGTCGGGGTTCTTGCTGGGGGCCGCTTCAGCTCAGACAAAGTCGCTCTTCGATCGTCTGGGCGGTAAAGACGCCATCAAGGCGGTTGTTGACGAGTTTGTGGGCATCACCGCCGCCGATACTCGTGTCGCCCGGGGATGCGGTTGTCTCTTCGCCAGCGATCGGTGTTCGCTATTAACGAAGTAGTAGTTCATCGCTACGTCGACGCCCTGAAACAATGAAAACGCTATTTTCGGAGGAAATAACAATGCGAATAAAGCAGACAATTAGCGTGGGGATCCTCGCGGTCCTCTTATGCGCCGCGGCTGCGCTTTCTCAGGACAAGGGAAAAGCTTCCCAGGAGAAGGTAATAGTCACTCTATCCAATAACAAGTTCGAGCCGAAGACGGTCACCATCAAAGCTGGATCGGAAGTGACCTGGGAGAATAAAGAAGGTACCCACACGGTAACGGCGGATGATGGTTCCTGGAGCTCTCCCACGCTCAGCGCGGGACAGACTTTTAGCCATAAATTCGACAAGCCCGGAAAATATCCCTATTACTGCACATTTCACGGCGGTAAAGGCGGCCAGGGTATGTCGGGCGTGGTCAACGTCACACGTTGAATCATATTGATCGTGCGTGACGCGCAAGACTTTCGCGGTGTATAGTTCGGTCGTCACAGCGCCTAAATCAAGGGGAGGTTCCAACAGTTATGACCAGACGATTCGGACGATGGCAGGTCCTGTTGGCGGCGATGGCTGTTTTGTCTCTGGTCATCGCCGCTCAGGAAGATCGGTCTTACGAGAAGTTGCCGAACTTCCACCAGGTCAATGAAAACCTTTATCGTGGCGCGCAACCGCAGCGCGGAGGGTTGAAGAAATTATCTGAGCTTGGGATCAAGACAGTCATCAATCTTCGCGGCGCCAGTGAAGATACACAAAAGGAGCAGGCCGAGGCTGAAGCGTCGGGCATGCGCTATTTCAACATCCCCTTGTCCGCCTTGGGACGTCCGACAGATGAGCAGATCGAGCGCGCGCTGGCAATCATTGACGCGCGGGAGAATTGGCCCGTCTTCGTCCATTGCCAGCGTGGAGCCGACCGCACGGGTGTGGTCATCGCCGCCTATCGCATCTCGCATGAACAATGGACTGGTGAGCAGGCAATCGCCGAAGCCAAGCGCTTCGGACTGGCCGGCATCCAATTCCGCAAGAAGGATTACATCTCCGATTACTACAAGCGGCGGCGCGACGCTCAGAAGTGAGCTCGATACATTTCCATCCGACTAATCCCCATTCAACCCGGCCATCTTTTCAAAGACGCGCAACAGGCTTTGGGTGCCGTCATCGCCGCGCCCTTCGGCCTCGACTGCGGCGAAGAGTTGGCTTGCCAATGAAGCCGCCGGCAGCGGCGTGTGGCCTGCGTTTGCGGCGTCCATCACCAGGCGTAAATCTTTCTGTTGAAGTTTGACCATGAAGGCGGGCTTGAAATCGCGCTCGATCATCTTCTTGCCGAGCACTTCGAGCGCCCACGAATTGGCCGCGCCTCCGGTCAACGCCTGATGCAATGTCGTCAGATCGAGTCCGGCCTTCGCGCCGAAAGTCAGCGCCTCGCAGACGGCCAGCAGGTTGACTGCGGTCATGATTTGATTGCAAAGCTTGGCCGATTGACCATTGCCGGCGGGGCCGAAATGCGTGATCCGTTTGCCCATCGCTTCGAGCGCGGGTCGCGCGCGTTCGAGAGCCCCGGCCTCTCCGCCAACCATAATCGTCAACGTTCCTTCGATCGCGCCCTTCTCTCCGCCGGAAACCGGAGCGTCGAGCCAGAGCAGACCTACCGATCCGGCTTCTTCAGCCAGCTCTCGCGTGACCTGCGGCGAGATCGTGCTCATGTCAATGATGATCGCTCCGGGTTTCGCCGCGGCGAAAATGCCCCTGGCGCCCCGCGCGACGGCCACGACGTCGGGCGAATCAGTGACCATCGTGATAATGATCTCGCTCGCCGCCGCGACCTCGGCCGGGGTGTTGGCGGCTTTCACTTCGCCGAGCGAAGTATTTTCAGCGGCGAACTTTTCGGCTTTGCCTGGCGTGCGCGTCGCCACGGTCAGATTGAATCCGGCTTTGAGCAGATTACGGGCCATCGGCGCGCCCATGATTCCGAGGCCGATAAGACCAATGTTCATGATTTTTCTCCTCTTGAATTGATATCGAACGGGAAAGATGCCACACGCCGAAAGATTACATCAAGTGAGCGATTGTGTTAGAGTCTCGCCGCCGCAATTCTGGAATCTCACATTCAAGACAAAAATCTCTTGCTCAAACCGGGGGGAGGCTCTTTCGGCCCGAAGGAGAGGATCGAATGCAACGCCGTCAATTACTCAAAGCCGTCGCGGGCGCAGGGCTTGCGGAGGTCCTCGCGCCGATGATAAATCGACGACAATACCGCCTGTTCGCAGGCTCGAAGCAGGAATATTCCGCGCGGGCGATCGAACTGGTCGGACGTTCAGTGGTGATTGATATGCTCAGCCCGTTCAAGCTAGGCTCGACCACCTGGTTCACCAATCCCGACAGCTTCAAGCAGGCCGATTTCCAGCGCTTCAAGGATTCGGGCATCAACGCGTTTCACATCGCAGTCGGCGTTGGAGGGACCGAGGCTTACCTGAACACTTTGCGCTTCATCGCGTCGTGGGATGGCTTCCTGGCCAATCACGACCGCTGGCTGATGCGCGTGGACAGCGCCGATGATCTCGACCGCCTGAAGAGTTCTGGCAAGGTCGGCGTGATTCTTGGCGTGCAGAATTCCGAGCATTTTCGCAGCCCGGCGGACGTCGATTATTTTCACACCCTGGGCCAGCGCGTTTCGCAGCTCACTTACAATACGCGCAATCTGATCGGCAACGGCTCGACGGAACGGCGCGACGAGGGGATCAGCGATTTCGGCGCCGCGATCATCGAGCGGATGAACAAAGTCGGGATGGCCGTGGACGTTTCGCACTGCGGCGACCGCACGACGCTCGACGCCTTTGAAATATCGAAGAAGTCCGTCCTGATCACTCATTCGAACTGTCGCGCGCTCGCCCCCGGCCACCCCCGCTGCAAGACGGACGAGGCGATCAAAAAGATGGCCGCCTCGGGCGGGGTGATGGGCATTACGGGCGTGCGGATGTTCGTCAAAAATGACGAGCCTACGACCGTCGAGCATTACCTCGATCATTTCGATCACGTCAAAAAATTGGCTGGCGTCGAACACCTCGGCGTTGGCAGCGATATTGACCTGGACGGCTACGACGACATGCCGGCGGAAGAGAACAAGCGGTTGCGCGCCGCATACAAAGGCAGCTACGGGTTCCGGGAGAAGATCGACATCGAAGGCGTTGACCATCCGAAGCGGATCTTCGATCTGACTGAAGGATTGATCCGGCGCAAGTACGCAGACCGCGAGATCGAGTTGGTGTTGGGGGGCAATTTCAAGCGCGTGTTGGCGCAGATCTGGTCGGTTTGACAGGAGGAAAAAATGTTCAGAAAGAGGTCTCTTCTCATCAATTCCTGCGGCGGTTCGCTCGCGCTGGCCTTGCTGTTATGGCTCGCGTTCGCGCAACAGCCGCAACCGTCAAAGCCCGATTTCGGCGAACTGGAAAAGGTCGCGCTCGCCGAACTCGCCGAGACCAAAGCCCCGGGCGCGGCGGTCGGCGTCGTCAGCGGCGACCGGCTGGTCTTCGCCAAGGGCTTCGGCGTTTCAAACGTCGAGACCGGCGCCCCGGTCACGCCGGACATGCTCTTTCGCCTCGGTTCGACAACTAAAATGTTCACCGCCGCCGCCCTGGCGCTGCTCGCCGAAGAGGGCAAGCTCAAGCTGGACGAGCCGATCGGCAAATACGCTAAAGGCCTGAGCCCGAAGATTGCCGGCCTGACCGCCCATCAGTTGCTGAGTCACACCGCCGGCTTGAAGGACGGCGCCCAGATGTATGGCCGCCACGACGACGAAGCGCTGGCCGACACGGTTCGCGCGTTGAAAGACGACTTCCTCTTCACCACGCCGGGCAGGATCTGGTCCTACTCCAATGCTGGCTACTGGCTCGCGGGCTATTTGATCGAGGTGGTGAGCGGCAAACCATACGCCGATGCGCTGGACGAGCGCCTTTTCAAACCTGTCGGAATGCAGCGGACGACGCTGCGCCCGACTATGGCTATGACCTGGCCTCTTGCGCAAGGGCACGACGTTTCCGGGCGCGAAAAACCGAAAGTGGTTCGCCCGTTCGCCGACAACGCAGGCAACTGGCCCGCCGGTTCGATTTTTTCTAGCGTCAACGACCTGTCGCGGTTCGTCATCGCTTTCATGAACGGCGGCCAGATCGAAGGGAAGCAAGTCTTGTCGCCGTCGCTGATCAAACAGCTTTCGTCGCCACACGCCGATCAACCTGGCTCGGAGTGGAAGTACGGATACGGTCTGGGGCTAGGCAAAAATCGTGGCGTGCGCATGGTGGAGCACAATGGAGCGAGAAGCGGCTACGGCTCGATAATCAGGATGGTCCCCGACCATCGCTTCGCCGTCATTATTCTCGTCAATCGCACCGGCGGGAGTTTGAGCAAGACCGCCGAGAAGGCGATGGAATTAATGCTCCCACTCGAAGCCAAGGTCGAAAGCAAGCCCAAACCGATTGCGATGACCGAAGCGGAGATGGCCAGATACGTCGGCGTTTATGACGCTGAGCCGGACCGCATCGAGATTGTGATAAAGGACGGGAAGCTTTTATTCAAAGGGCTGGGGCTTGAGGCGCAGGTTATCAAGCTCGGTGAATCGCGATTTTCAGCGATGCCTCCCGGCGACACGCAGAAAGTAGAGTTCGCGCTCATCCCCGGGGCTGACGGCAAAGCCGAATTTCTGTTTTTAGGCGGGCGGGCGCACAGTAAGGTTCAGTCGCAACCGTAGTCGCTCGGGCGAAACAAATGAAGAATTCTCTGTTATGTGGCAGAATGCCCTCTTGATTATCGATCCTGGTATAATTTCGTCATAAAATGCGAACGCTCGATCTGATTATCCTTTTCGCCTACCTCATCGGCACGGTTCTTTTCGGCGCGTGGTTTTCGCGCTCGCAGAAAAACGTGAAAGATTATTTCGTCAGCGGTCATCAGGTCCCCTGGTGGGCGATCATGGGTTCGATCGTCGCCACCGAAACCAGCACCGTGACGTTCATCAGCGTGCCGGGCTTCGCCTACAACGCCAACTTCACGTTCATGCAACTGGTCATCGGCTACATGATCGGGCGCATTATCGTGACCGTGTTGTTTGTGCCGATGTACTTTCGCGGCGAACTGCTGACAGTTTATCAATTGCTCGGAGCGCGGTTCGGAAGCGGCGTGAGGCGATTGGCTTCGACGCTATTTCTGGTGACTCGCAGCCTGGCCGACGGTTTTCGGCTCTTTGCGACGGGGTTGGTGTTGGCCGCGTTGCTGCTGGCGATGCCTGGAACGGAGGAGATGGCGCGCGCCTGGTTTCCGTCGCTTGATCCGAAATTCGCCATTCTGATCGTGTCCGTGCTGGTGATGGGCGTGGCGACGATCATTTATACCTACCTGGGCGGAATGGCGGCGGTGATCTGGACCGATGTGATTCAACTGGTCATCTATCTGGTCGGCGCGGTGGTCGCCGCCTGTATTCTGCTCGATAAAATTCCGGGCGGTTGGAGCGAAGTCGCGCAAGCCGGCTCGGCGGCGGGAAAGTTCGTCTGGTTCGATTTCACGTGGGACGTGACGAAGAATTACACCTTCTGGTCGGGCGTGATCGGCGGGGCTTTCCTGACCACGGCTACGCATGGTACGGATCAATTGATGGTACAGCGTTATCTGTGCAGCAACTCCACGCGGCAGGCGCGCGTGGCGCTGCTCACTAGCGGCGCGGTGATCTTCTTTCAATTCGTTCTTTTTCTCGCCATCGGCGCGATGCTTTACATATACTACAACGGCTACGCGGCGGGGGAGTTGGCGGCGTTCACGCTCAACGGCAAACTGCAAACCGACCGCATCTTCCCGCATTTCATCGTCACCCATCTGCCTGCGGGAGTCGTGGGACTGGTCATCGCCGCGATCTTCGCCGCCGCCATGTCGACGCTCTCTTCCTCGCTCAATTCGTCGTCGGCGACGGCTGTGGGAGATTTTTATCTGCCGATGACCGGAGGGCGGAAATCCGACAGACATTATTTGAACGTCTCGCGCCTGCTCACGGCGCTCTGGGGCGCGGTACAGATCACGGTCGCGATCGCCGCAATCAAGCTTTCGAGCCGCGTAGTTGACGAAGTGCTCGGCATCGCCTCGTTCACTAACGGCGTAATCCTCGGAGTGTTTTTCCTGGGAACGTTTACGAAACGTGTAGGACAGGCAGCGGCCTTCGCTGGTGTCATCGCTGGAGCGGCGCTGATGTTCTGGGTCAAGCTGCGGACAGGAGTCTCATGGCAATGGTACGTGTTGATCGGATCGGTGACGACGTTCGCGGTCGGATGGCTCGCGAGTTGGGCGCCAGGGGCGCGCGCGGATGAGACTGTGGTCGAATCGGTTTAAGTTTATTAGCTGTTGGACGCCCTATTACAATCGCTGCGGTACGAATTGATTCATACTTCCGCCCCGTCAACTATCAATATGAAGAATCCCTTTATCATACTGAAAGCCGTTACATTCCTGCTCGCCTTCGCGCTTCTGTTCGCGCCCGGCGCTTCGACGCAGACCGGGGTCAATCTCCGCTTCGACCGCAAGCTCACCAAGAAAGAGGAGGATTGGGTCCACAAGACTCTACGCTCACTCACACTGGACGAGAAGATAGGGCAGATGATCGTCGCCGAGGCCAACGTAGTCTTCTGGAATCGAGAGGGCGTTGAATACAAGAAGCTGCGGCATCACATCCTGGACAACAAGGTGGGAGGCGTGATCCTGTTTCGCAGCCAGGTCTGGCCGGCTGCGGTGGTGACGAACCGGTGGCAGGAGATGGCGAAAGTCCCGTTGTTGATCTCCGCCGACCTGGAGATGGGGCCGGGGATGCGGCTGGACGATACGCCGTGGTGGGCGCCGAACATGGCCGTGGCCGCCACGGGCGATCCGAATTTGGCGCGGCTGCAGGGAGAAGCCACGGCGCTGCAAGGCCGCGCTGTAGGCGTCAACTGGCTCCTCGCGCCGGTGGCCGATGTCAACAATAATCCCGATAATCCGGTGATCAACACGCGCTCTTACGGCGAAGACCCGACGGCGGTCGCCGAATTCACCAGCGCTTTCATCGAGGGCGCGCAGGGGGCCGGCGCGATGGCCTGCGCCAAGCATTTCCCCGGACACGGCGACACCGCGACCGATTCGCACATCGGTTTGCCGATGGTCGACGTGAGCAAAGGGCGGCTGGAGAGGCTCGAACTCGTTCCATTCCGCGCGGCGATTGCGGCCGGGGTCGGCTCGATCATGTCGGCGCACATTGCGCTGCCGCAGATCGAAACCACGTTGGCCGCGCCGGTTCGGAACCTCAGCGAACGCGAAGCCGCGGCGGCGGAGTTCCTATCGCGGACGGAGTCGGGGGAGGCGCGTGTGACTTTGCCGTCCACGCTTTCGCCCAAAATCATGACAGGCTTGCTGCGCGAGGAAATGAAGTTCGACGGATTGATCGTCACCGACGCGTTGTCAATGGCCGGGATCGCCGCGCGCTACACACCGGCCCAGGCCGCCGTCCGTAGTCTCAAAGCCGGCGCCGACGTGATCACGAAATCCCCCGACATCGACGCCGCCATCGCCGGAATCAAAGAGGCCGTGGCGAAGGGCGAAATCACCGAGGCCAGAATCGACGCTTCGGTTGAAAGGATCTTGCGCGCGAAGGCCGCGCTGGGCTTGAACGTCAACCGCGCGGTCGACCTCCGCGAAGTAGACCGCGTGATGTCAAATCCGAGGTTCAACGAGATCGCGCAGCAGATCGCCGACCGCTCGATCACACTGGTCCGCGATGAACAGAGACGGCTGCCGCTCGATCCGAACGGGCGCCTGCTGAATATCACTTTCACCGACGAGGATGATCCCGCGATCACGAAAGTATTCGTTGATGAGCTGCGCTCGCGCGCGCCTCAAACCGAAAGCCTTCTGCTGGACCTTCACACGACCGAATCGAACGTCTCGCATTTGCTTACGCTCTTGGACGAGGTTAAATTCGACGCTGTGATCTTCTCGGTCGCCGTCCGCGCTCGCAGCGGCAAGGGGAGCGTCGCATTGCCGCCAATCGGCAAACGGCTCTCCGACGAACTGATCAAGCGCAAATTGCCGCTGACCGTGATCTCGTTCGGCAATCCTTATCTGCTCGCGACGATGCCCGACGCGCCGTCCTATCTGCTCGCGTACAGCCCGTTTGCCGTCAGCCAGCGCGCGGCGGCCAAAGCCGTGTTCGGGGCCATCGAGATCGGCGGAAAATTGCCGGTGGCTATCCCGGGACTTTACCCGCGCGGGCATGGATTATCGACACGATAGTTGATTAAAGTAGTTGACATAAAGAGCCTGATCAGAATAATTTCGCTTCTGTCCCTGTTTGAGCGCTCCCCGACATTGTGTTTGACGAATGGAAATGAGAGAAAGATGAGCGCGAACAAGAACAAGAACCTCTCTAGAGATAATAGAGGTATTGAAATTTCGGAGTACGCTTTGGCTGCGGCGCTGATCGCCCTGGTCATCATAATGGCTTTCACCGATCTTGGAACCCTGATCGCCGACAAAATCTCTGAGTGGAAAAACGCTATCATCAGCAATTAAGGCGCCACCTCACCCCCGCTTGAACCACTCTGCAAACTTCTTTATCCCTGTTTCAATTGGCGTCGTTGGCTGGTAAGCAAGCAGTTTTTGAGCCTTGGTGATGTCGGCGTGTGTGAGCGGCAGGTCACCGGGCTGCGGCGGGCATCGCTCTATGACCGCTTTCTGGCCCAGAGCTTCTTCGAGCATTTCGATCATCCGATTAACCGTGACGGTCTGCGACTCGCCAAGGTTGATGACTTCGAAGGGCGTGGCGCCGTATTCGATCGCGGCCAGCACTCCTTGCAGGATGTCCTCGATGTAGGTGAAATCGCGTTCGGCCGAGCCGTCGCCGTAAACCTGAATGGGGCTCCGACTGGCGATCATCCGCGCGAATTTGTGGATCGCCAGATCGGGGCGTTGGCGCGGGCCGTAAACCGTGAAGAATCGCAGGCAGACGACACGCATCCCGTAAAGGTGGCTGTAGGCATGCGCCAGCAGTTCGCCCGAAGCCTTGGTCGAGGCGTAAGGCGAGATCGGGGCGAGCGGCGCGTCTTCCTTGAACGGCGGGAGCGCCGCCGGTCCGTAGACCGAGCTGGACGAGCCGAAGACGAACTTCCCGACGCCGTTGCGTTCGGCCAGTTCGAGCAGATTCATCGTGCCGTTGATGTTGACCTCGGTATAGGCGCGCGGCTCGCTGACTGACGGGCGCACGCCGGCCTTGGCCGCGAGATGGATAATCGCGTCGAAATGGTGTTCCGCGAAGATCTGTTTCAACGCCTCGTAATCGCGGATGTCGGCCTTGACAAGTAGGTAAGACTGGTTATCGACGTGATCGGCGATGTTTGCGCGCTTGATTTGCGGGTTGTAAAATTCGTCGAAGTTATCGACGACGACGACTCCGGCGGGGCGCTGCGCTAACAAGCGATCAACCAAATGGCTGCCTATGAAACCCGCGCCACCTGTGACCAAAAACTGCTTTCCTGTTACAGTCATAGCGGCACTTATAACACACCCACATCTCCTAAGACACGACTTTCATGAAACCTTTGTCGCGAAATCCGCACTAACCAGACGGAACTGAAAAACGCTGTGAGAATGACGAAGATTGTCCGCTAGCCGGAAGCCGGCGCCTAAACGATGGACGACCGATGAATGATTCGGTAGCCGCGGTTAAAAATGAGAAGACGAAAGATGAAGCCTGCAGAAAGGCCAACGGAGAAGTAAGGATGGCGTTTGCGGAAATATCTCCGGGGGTGGTGGCTCGGGCGAAATGCGGCGACGAAGACGCTTTCCATCTGATCTTCAACCGCTACGGCCGTCCCGTGCTCAGTTTCATCCACAACTTTGTCCACGACCGCGAGCTGGCAGAGGAGCTGGCCCAGGAGACATTCGTCCGCGCTCACCGGAACCTGGGCGGATTGAAAGACGACCTGCGACTCTCGACCTGGCTCTTCGGGATCGCGCGCAACGTCGTGCGCGAATCGGCGCGTCAGGCGCGAAAAGACGATATGAAAGTCGGACTGGACGAACCTGAAAGTCTGAGGCTGGAATCGAAAGGCGTACTGCCCGAAGGCGCGCTGCTCGACCGCGAGTTGACCGAGGCGATCAGGATAGCCCTCGTCTCGCTCGACGAGGACAAGCGGATCGTTTTCAGCCTGAAGATTTTTCACGAAAAAAGCTATGAAGAGATCAGCGCGATCACCGGCCATTCGATCGGCAAATTGAAGACCGATTTGCACCGCGCCAGGTTGGAGATGCGAAAACGCATCGCGCCCTATCTTTCGATGGGAGCGACGCCGTAAAGAGCGCCGCGCGCGCGTAAGCAGGCTGCGCCGTCGCGAACTGTTAGTGGAGCGATAATGAACTGCGAATATTGCAAAAATGAGCTTGAAGATTTTCTTTACGGCGAACTCGGCGAGGAGCGCGCCGCCGAGATGCGCGCGCATCTAGGGAATTGCGCCGTCTGCGCCGCCCTGCGCGATAAGATCGACCGCGAGAACGAAATCTTCGGGCAGTTTTACGAGCAAACCTCGATAGAGCCTGCCACCGAGACGTGGGAGGCGATCCGCGCCCGCATCAACAGCGAAGCCAGGAGTCGGACGCAAATCGAGAGAAGCGCTACGAGTCCAGCCTCCAGGCTGCGGGAACTCAGTTGGTTGGAGAGACTGCGCCACGGAGCGTTTGAACGTCTGCTCGCGCCCGCGGCGCTGCGGCAAGCGGCTTTCGCAGCGCTGCTCGTCGCGTTGTCGGTGGTTGCGACCACGCTATACTTGAAGCGCGGAGAGAGAAGCGTGGAAAAGGTTGCAGTCAACGTAGGGAAGGGCGACCCAACTCCCTCGCCGCGACAGAACACGCCGCCCTCGCCTTCGCCTTCTATCGATATCACCAGTGTCGGCGCCAAGCCGAACAACGTCGGATCGACGCCGAAGAGCGAGAAGCCGCAGGTCAATCGCGCCACTCCGCCGCGCCAACTGACCGATCAGGAATTGGTGAACCTGCAGATCGCGCGCGCCGAACGCGAGTATCAAAAGGCGATCAGGTTGCTGGACCAGGCCATCGCCAAACAGCGCGACCGCCTTGATCCGGCGCTGATCAAACAATACGAATCGAGCCTCGCGTTGATCGATGACTCGATCAACGCGAGCCGCCGCGCGCTTCGCGAGCGCCCCGACGATCCGACCGCCGGACAGTTCCTGCTGGCGGCTTACGCGAAGAAGCTCGGCCTGATGCAAGACATCGCAATGCAGTGAAAAGACAATCAATGGAGAGAGATGACCGACAGATGAGACCCTGTGGATACAAATTGTTTATTAAGCGGTCAGGCCATATTTCATACGCCATATGCCGTATGAAATATGGGACGCGTCATATGGCGTATGAAATATGGCGGGCGCCGGGCGGCGTCCTGAACCGTAATGCGATTCGCCGCCTTTTTGCCTTTTTTGCCCTTTTCGCCCTTCTGGGTTCTTCTTCGCCTTCTTTCAAAGGCGTCGCGGCGCAATCGGCTGAACAGTCGCGCGAATTGCACGAGACATACGACCTGGCGCCGGGCGGTGTCGTGTCAGTCAGTAACACAAGCGGCTACATCCGCGTGACGAGCTGGAGCGAAGACCGCGTCAAGGTGGACGCCGTCAAACGCGGGCGGCGCGATGAAGACGCCGGCCAGATCGAGATTCAAGTTACGCCACGCCCCGGGCGCATTGATATCCGCACGATCTACCCGCGAAATGAGGACAGCCGCATTTCAGTCGATTATGATCTGAAAGTTCCTCGCGGAGTGGTGTTGAACGCTCTGACGACGACCAGCGGAGAGATCGCGGTCTATGATCAGGTCGCCCGCGTCACGGCCAACTCGACCAACGGCTCCATCACCGTGCGCGAGGTCGCCGGCGACGCCGTAATCTCGTCCACCAACGGACAGATCACCACCGGCCGCATCGGAGGTTCGCTCGTCGTCACGGCAACGAGCGGCAATCTGGTGATTGGCGAAGTGGCGAGGGCGCTAAACGCGCGCTGCAATAATTGCAACATCAGCGCGCGAGGACTCCACAATGACGCGACGGTTCGAACCGTCAATGGCTCAATCGAGCTTGATCGCATCGGCGGACGAGCCAACGCGGAGACCACGAACGGACGGATCAGGATCAATGACGTGGGCGGAGATGTGATCGCCAAAAGCTATTCCAATTCGATCACGGTCACGAACGCGCGCGGGTTTGTCGTGGCGAACGCGCTCAACGGCAACGTCGTCGTTCGGGGCGCCGGCGAAGGGGCGCACGCCATCTCCGTCAGCGGCTCCGTCGAAATCAGCGACTCCAAAGGCCGCATAGAAGCGGACGCCACCGACGGCTCGATCTTGTTGAACAACATTGACGGCAAGGACGTGTCGGCGAAATCCGCCAACGGCGGCGTGCTTTTCACAGGCGGGTTTTACGAAAGCGGGCGCTACCTGTTCTTCAGCGCCAACGGCAACGTTGTTTTGACACTGCCGCCCGAAAGTAATTTCAACTTGACGATCAAGAGCGACAACGGGTCAATCAATACCGAATTCCCCTTAAAACTCGAACCCGGGGCGCAACTGGGCGGTCGCGGTCCGATCATCGGCGTGGTCGGCAAAGGCGGGGCGGAAGTGAGCGCCATCAGCGCCAACGGCGCCGTTCAAATAAAAAAGGCGCCCCGATAGAAAGCGCCGCTGGCTTAACCAGGACAGAAAAGGTTTAGACAGGATTTACGGGATTTTTCAGTATGAAGATCAAAGAGATCGTTATCTTGATTGCCGATCCTGATCAATCTTGTAAATCCTGTCTGTTTCTTTTCGCAACCAAACTTCATTCGCAGTCACAAACACCGTAGGAGGACGAACCATGCAAATTCCATTAGCGATTTTTCTGAGCCTGTCGCTCGGAGCCGCCCTGGCGCTGGCGCCGGATTACAATAAGACGAAGGCGACCGATTCGGGCGAGGTTACCAATCAGATCAACAAAACGGTCACGCTCGCTCCCGAGGCGAACGTCAAGATTCAGAGCATTAACGGCCTCGTCTCAATAGAGACCTGGGATAGCGACAAGGCCGAAATCAACATCACTGTTAGGGCTTCGGACACTGCGGCGATGGAGCGCCGGCCCATAATCATCGAGAACACGCCTAATAGCCTGACGATTCGCACCGAAGATGACAAGGGAGGCCGAAGACGGGAAGAATGGGTTCGCCACGAGGTGCGGTTGAAGCTGCCGAAGAGCGTCAACCTGAAATTGGACTCGATAAATGGCAAGGTTGACGTCGGGGAGATCAACGGGGAGTTAGGCGTCAGCAGCGTCAACGGCGGGGTCATGGTCGCACAGGCGGGAACGGCCACGCACTTGAACAGCATCAATGGCGGCATTTCGGTCTCACTTCTGCGTTTGGGCGAAGGCGGGTTGCGCGTGGACAGTATCAACGGAGGCGTCAAAATAGGCTTGCCGCCCGAGACCAACGCCGAGATTGACGTCCACAGCGTCAATGGCGGCATCGATTCCGACCTCCAGATAACCGTCGTCGGCGAGGTGAAGCGTGGGCAGTTGCGCGGACACGTTGGCGGTGGTGGCCCGCCGATCACCATCAGCAGCGTCAACGGTGGAGTTACATTGCGAAGAAATTAACGGGGAACACTGAGCCATCGTTTCCCTCATTTTTTCTGGAACTTTTTGGCGGTTGCGTAGTCTTTAAATAACTGTGGATAAGTTGGCGCCTTGGATTGCAAGGCGCCTTTATTCTGACGTTCTTTGTCTTGTCGGCGCCGATATATTTGCTGGAACTTTACCTTTACCGTCTCGTAACTAGCGTTGTCGAACTTCGAAACATTTTTTACGCAAAGAAATTGTTGCGCAATGTTGATATGAGATTTATCCCCCAAAAGAGACATAGATTCGCCCGATCGAACTCGACGGTTGAAATCACCCTGTTTCGGTTTTGAAACTCGATAATCCCGGAAACGGACACCCCCATGGTTCCTCTGGATCATCACCACTTGGTCAAATTCATCATTTGCAACACTTAAGTTGTTGGCCAGAGATGGCATAGCAATTGTTCTTAGTAAGCTCAGATTTGATGGTGAATCAAATATTAAATTTTTGGTAGTTGGAAATATCAACTCAACTAAGTAAGCGAAACTCAGGTAGAAACTGAGGGAGGTAGGAAAAAAAATGGCCACTGAAGCAGTAGAGAAGGCGCTTGAACGCCCATCATTGAAGCCGCGTCCGGCGTTGACCCTCGTCGGTACTCAGCGCGTGCTGACTTTGGATAATTATGATTGTTTTATCGGCGTGAGCGTGAATGTCGCGGCGCTCAAGCAGTTCATCAGCGTGCAGGCGATGGCTCACACTCCGACGTTGATCATCAGCGAGCGGGGTTTGAGGCAGGAGCAGGTCGCGCGGGCGCTGCACAACGCGAGCGAGAATTCGGCGCAGCCCTTTTTCGCTGTCAACGCGCACAGTCTGGACAGTGACGCGCTGCACAACCTTTTGTTCGGGACTCGCGGGATGATTGAGACCTGCGGGCGCGGCACGATCTATGTCAACGAATTGACGCGGCTGCCGGCGCTGTTGCAGCAGCGCTTCGCCGCTCACATCGAAGAGCAGCGGTGGCGCGCCAATTCGGGGCGACATCAGGGGCCGCGCCTGATCTTCGCGACCGAATGGAATCCGTCCGAGATCAAGGCTGAGAATCGAATCGCATACGGCCTGGTCGAAATGCTGCGCCCGTCAGGTTTCACCATAAAACCGCTGCGCGAACGCAGTGAAGACATTCCTTATTTGGCCCGGCGTCTTGCTGAAAGAATCGCCAAGCGCCTGGGCAAAGGTTCGCACGAAATTTCTCCCGGAGCGCTGAAGATGCTTTCGGATTATCCGTGGGAGGGAAACATTGACGAACTCGAAGCCGCGTTGGAAAGCGCCATCAGCGCGACCCAGCCCCAGTTGATCGACGAGTCATTGCTCCCCTCGCGTATCCGCTACGCCGCGTTGAAATCGATCCCGTCGAGCGGGATCGAACTGCCGAAGATGGTTGATGATTTCGAACGCGGGTTGATCGATACCGCGCTCCGCCAGACCAACAACAACCAGACCAAAGCCGCCGCGCTCCTCGGATTGCGAGTCCAGACCCTTAATATGAAATTGAAGCGGTTCAAGGAGAAGGATGAAGATGGGGGTGAAGGAGCGGAAGAGTAAGGGAAAGAGGGAGCGGGGGAGCGAGAGAGCGAGAGAGCGAGAGAGTAGATAAGGAATCCTTCTTTCTCCCGCTCTCCCGCTCTCCCGCTCCCTCGCTCCCTCGCTCCCTCGCTCCCTCGCTCTCAATCCCCGGGCTCGGCCACAAACCGGTATCCCACGCCGCGCACAGTCAGCAGATGGCATGGGTTTGACGGGTCGTCTTCGATGTACCGTCTCAGCCGGACGATAAAATTGTCTATCGCGCGCGTGTCGGTGTCTTCGCGAAGGCCCCAGACGTCTTCGAGGAGTTTTTGTCGAGAGACCGCCTGGCCTTCGTGTTTGATCAAGTAGCGCAATAGTTCGGCCTCCATTAATGTCAATTGCACCGTACGCCGCCCCGCCCTGAGTTCGAGTTTTGAAAAATCAATCGTCTTATCTGAAAAGTTGAAGACTTCGACGCCCGCGCCCTGCGCCGGAGGAGAGGGCAGGCGCAGCCATTCACGCCGCCGCAGCAATCCGCGCAAACGCGCGAGCAGGATCGCTAACTCGAACGGCTTCGACACGTAATCGTCGGCGCCGGCTTCGAAGCCATCCAGAACATCTTCGGGTCGGCTGCGCGCGGTCAGCATCAGGATCGGAACGTATTGGCCGGCCTCGCGCAATTCGCGCGCGACCTCGAAGCCGTCTTTACCGGGCAACATGACGTCGAGCGCCACGGCGTCGTACCGCCTCGGGTTTCGCATCAACAGCTCAAAAGCAGTCTCGCCGTCGCCCACTGTCTCGACCTCATAGCCTTCAGCCTCGAGATTAAATTTCAGACCATCTGCCAGATGCTGCTCGTCCTCAACGATCAAAACAACACTCATCGTTCTTTCATCTCTCCGACGCGGTACTGGGAGCGCGAGCGACCTCACGTTTCATTAGCGCGCGCTCTCGTGAGACGGGATACCGCTGACGCTCCTGGCGCCGTTTTCGATGCGCGGCAGTTCGATTGTGAAGACGCTGCCCATACCCTCGCCCTCGCTCTCGGCGAAAGTCTTGCCGCCATGCTTGCCGACGATGGAGCGCACGATGAAGAGCCCGAGCCCGGCGCCTTTGACGCGCGTCGCGACTCGGCGAGGCGCCCGGTAGAAACGTTTGAATATCCGCTTCAACTCGCCCTGGGGAACGCCCATGCCGCGGTCGGTCACGCGCACCGCGACCCGTTTGTCGTCCATGTCCGCGGGGGCCACGACCTCGACCGACACGTCGATCTTTCCATCGGAATATTTGATCGCGTTGTCGATCAGGTTCGATATGGCCGCGCGCAACTCGTCCGCGTCGCCTAAAACCATTGCCCGCTCGCCTCCCCTGTTAATGGATTCAACGAACCGCAGCGCCTTCTCGTTCAGGTGCGTCCGCTTGCGCGCCAGCTCCAGACACTCCCTCGTCAATTCGCCCAGGTCGATCACGGTCTTATGGATGTGGCGGCGGCGGTGACCAGTGCGACTCGCGCGCAGCACCTGTTCGACTGTGTGGTGCAGTCGGTCGCAGTCGTCGAGCATGATCTGGTAGAACTCCTGGCGCTTCGCCTCGTCCACACGCCGCGTCTGCATCGTCTCCAGATAGAGACGGATCGAAGCGATCGGGGTCTTCAACTCGTGCGTGACGGCGTTGATGAAGCTGTTGTGCTGTTCGTTGCGGCGGATTTCGCGCACCAGGAAGATCGTGTTCAGCACCAGCCCGGCGATGATCAGTACGAAGAAGATGACGCCGAAGACGAGCATCGCCACCTGCCGCCAGTGAAAAACCACCCAGCCGACATTGCCCGCCACCGCCAGCGCGACCAGACTGGCCCCGAGCGCGATGTAGAAATAGACCGATTTGCGATTGCTCTGAATGCGCATCGTCAAAACTCCCGCGGGAAAAAGGCATGGAGTTCAAGCTCTAGCTTGCCTCATCTCCACAGGTATTTTAAGCGATCTACGCGCCTGGCGCGAATTGGCGAGATGAGTTAAGGGGAAAGCCCGGCCAGAGAAGATGTTGGCAAAGTTCTCTCTGTTTTGCGTCTCTATATTCATGCGGAAAGAAATTTCTCAAATTGTCGTCCGTGACGACGCTCTCCGCGACACCAGGAAAAATGAAAATCGCGTCGTGAGGGTAGGGCAAACTGGCCGCTTTGCCTTGACTCTTTCGATGCGAACTTTTGAGAAAAAAAGGCAAAGCGGCCAGTTTGCCCTACCCTTATCTAAGAAGCTTACACGTCGCGTGGCGACGCCCTAAAAGAATTAAAGCGCGTTTGTAGTTCCGCCTTTAGGCGGTTGAACTCAGACCGCCTAAAGGCGGAACTACAAACGTTTTTTCGAGGAGGTCCCATGGATCGAAGAATCCTTGAGGTAGTTCGTATTCTGCCTGATCTGATTTTTCAGCCCCCCCCGGCAATTTCGGAACCACAAATAACGCCACATACGATGATGGAAAAAGAGAGAAAGACAGAAAGCTGCTGGAAGACGTGGCGAAAGCGGTCAGGCTCTCCCCTTTATACCTGAGCCGGTTGTTCAGAGCCAAAATGAAAATGACCCTGAAGCAATACGCCGATAAGCTCATAATGGAAAGAGCTATAGAGATGGCGGAGAACGGCTACCTGACCGTTTATCAGATCGTGGATGAAGTCGGAGCAGGCGACGAGCGGAATTTTCGGCGCAGGCTCAAAAAGACTCATGGCCTGACTCTCTCTCAACTCCGAAAGCGTTACGACGAACAGGATGAAAATGAAAGCCAGCGGAAAGACGGCGGTAAAAAATAGCTCGTGGTCAAAATTCGCCCGCAAATTGTCAAAATTCGCCCGCAAATAGCCATTTTGGGCCCTGTCGCGGGAGTTGGCGCCTGAGCTATGCTCGGCTTGCCCAAATCAATGGCCTGAAATTCATTAGCCCCGCACATCTCTACTACGACCATCAGGAGAAACCCATCATGGCCTCCCCACTTCACGTTCTCTCTCCGCGCGCTCGTGTGTTGAGCTTGAATTGTTCTCTGTTCGTTGCGTTGACGCTTGCTCGTCTCGCCCGTTGGCGTCGCGCCTCCCGTCCTCGCTTGCGTCCTGCGCGAACGCGATTTGCCTATACCGGGTTCCATCGCTTCGCATGCGTGGCGATGATCGTAGTGATGTCTGTCCAGGGAGTCCTGGCCTCGCCTCAGGTTTCACACGTGGCGGCCGAAGTCGTCTTGGTGACGGCGGTCAATTCCGCGCATGACGCGCGTCTCTGGTGGCATTCGAGTGGATGGGCGGCGCGGTCCGAGCGATTTCTGCGGGAGAACTTTCCCAATTTTGGCGCCACTGTCCAACAGCGAAACTGGGACGGCAAAGGCGCTCCGCGGCGAGTTGCGCCGAAACCAAAACCGCAGGAGACACAAGAGGAGCGCAATGCGCGGGTGGCGCGAGTAGATATCTCTCCACGTGAGGCTACGATCGCCGCCGGCCAGGAGATCCATTTTATCGCCGTCGCTTACAACGCCAACAATTCGCCGGTCGGCGGCGTCTCGTTCGATTGGGACAACGAGAATGAGGACACCGGGGAAAGGGCGCCCGCTGAGGAGAGGGGGAAGTTTTCTTCGGCGAATGGGAGGTTTTCTTCGGCAAAAGAGGGAAACTATCGGGTCAAGGCGAGGTTCGGCGGGCTCGAAGCCTCCGCCAAAGTGAAAGTAAAAGGCGTGGGACGCTCGTCCAGTCAACAGCCGATCGGAACCAGGACTGTTTCATCTCGCGACTTGCCGCAACCGTCTCGGTCCAGTTTATCCCTGCCTGCCACGAAAAATCGCATCGCGAAGAACGCGCCCGGCAGGTTCGCGATCAGGAATTCGTCCGCTGGAACCAGGGCCATGCCTCGCCTCCTGCCGCTCTTAATTGACGAGTATGGTTGGAACGACGGCAACTTCTTGACGGCGGATGATCCGGGTAAGGAGCGCGGCGAACCGGCAGGTCATGCGCCTGACGGAGGAGCAGGCTCAAGTAATTTTCAATTCGCCGCCCCGGTGTTGTCGCTCAGTGGGCGCGGCCAAGATCTGAATTTTGGTCTGTCTTACAACTCTCGCGTCTGGCATAAGGCCAACTCCGAGATGACCTTTAATATCGACAATGATTGGCCGGGGCCGGGATGGTCATTGGGTTTCGGTAAGATCGTCGGAATGGGTACTCAGAACGGGTATATGATCATCGAACCGGATGGCACGCGCCGCCCATATATCTGTTCAATGGCTTTCCACCAGACATCTCAGGAAGCTGTCTGCCACACTACAGACGGCTCTTTCATAGACTACACAGTAATAGGCGACAGTCCCGCTATG
>DASTMP010000456.1:0-22032 GCA_035714085.1 Blastocatellia bacterium | reverse complement strand
ATTTGACAAATGGTCGCGCGGCTTGCGATGGTAACGGCTCGACGCCGAAACTATCTTGCTCTGAGACGCGTATCAGG
Organism: Blastocatellia bacterium; assembly: GCA_035714085.1. Lineage (GTDB taxonomy): Bacteria > Acidobacteriota > Blastocatellia > RBC074 > RBC074 > JAJVID01. Next base: position 21,955 of record DASTMP010000456.1, on the reverse strand, counting down.
CAATGGGAAGACAGAAGGAAAGGACATGTTTCATCAGAAACCGAAAGTAGATAATAGTTCCAGTCGCCGCGGCGTCGCGCTGCTCGCCGTGACCTTCATTTTGATCATCGCCGCGCCACACGCCCCGGCGCAGAAAGCCGCGGGTCGCAAGTCCAAAACCAGAACCACAAAAGCGACTCCGCAAGTTTCCAATGAAGATGCGAAGAAGCTGGCCGAAGCCGCGAGCCAGTCGCGAGCCAATCTGCTGAGCGCGTCGAACGCCTATCGATCGAGCCTGGAAAAACTGCTCGAGCTGGAGCGGCAGGACGAATCGCGCGCGGCGGAGATGGTCGAAAAGCGTAAGGAATTGCTCGCTAAAGGCGTGATAGCCAAACGCGAGCTTGAAGACGGCGAGCGCGCGTTGGCAGAAGTTCAAGGCAAGATCGCTGAAACGATGAGGCAATTCGCCGAAGTCGATCAGATGGTGGCCGAGGTCAACGCGGCGGAAGAGCTTGCCAAAACGTCTGCGGATAGTTACGGATTGTATCGTTCTGCGGGTTTGGTGGTTCGCTACGTGGGCGCGTCGCGCTGGGTGTTGAGCGATATATCTAAGGTTGACGCTTTCTTCCGATTGAAATTCGCAAGACCGCTTCCACTGAGCGCCGTCGGCCAAACAGCAACACACAACCAACTGGGCTTCGATCACCGCGAAGCCGTCGATGTCGCTGTGCATCCCGACAGCGCCGAAGGACAGGCGTTGATCGCTTATCTCGCCTCGCAAGGCATTTCGTTCATCGCCATTCGCGGAGCGATTCCCGGATCGGCAACCGGCGCGCATATCCACATCGGTCCGCCGTCGAAGAGAATCTCTCCGCATTAAACTCAACAGTTTGTAGTCTCACTGGGAGCGCAGGCATCCTTGCCTGCGGGTAGTTCCGTAAGGAGCGGCGCGCCGCAGGCAAGGATGGGCGGCGCTCCCAGTGATTTTTGGAGGAGGTTCACAATGAATACAAGGCACACCGGCGCTCGTACGAGCGCGATGGAAGCCACTCGTCTGAAAGTCAAGAGCGCCTGGGTGATGAAACGCATCGCCCGAGGTCTTGCGGCGTTGTCGCTGCTGTGGGCCATTAATTCGACCGTCGCCTCGGGGGACGTTGCGGATAAGCGCGCTTGTCAAGAAGGCCAGCCGCACTGCACGCATTTCGTCATTCAAGAGATGGAGCGCCGTTTTCGACGCCTTGCGAAAGACTGCGACCATGACGCGATCTTCTCGCTTCTGTATTTGCGAACGACCGAGAAGTTCCGGGACACGTTGAGCGCGATTGGTTACGGCGATCCCTCGTCGGTGGTTCGTCAGGACGCGGTATTCGCTGACTACTACTTCCGCGCGTACGACGCCTTTCACAATGGCGAAGGATTTGTTCCGCCCGCCTGGCAGATCGCATTCGCGGCCGCCGGTCAACGCAAAGTGACCGCCGCCGGGAACGCCCTTCTTGGGATTAATGCCCACATTCAGCGCGATTTGGCATTTACGCTCTTCGATCTCGACCAACAAGGACGCCCGGTGAGTCACGCGGATCACACCCTCGTCAACAACTTCCTCGCGCAGGTGATGGCGGACGCCGAGATAGCCGATCGCTTCGACCCGACCTTTGACGACAACAGCGACCCAGCCGCGCTGCTGCAACTCATTTTCGCCTGGCGTGAGCAGGCGTTCACCAACTACCTCCGGCTGCGTGACGCGCCCACGGCTGAGGCGCGCGCAAGCGTGGCGGCTGAAATCGAAGGGATTGCGGCGGCGACGGCGGCGGGAATCGTCCAGCAGACGGCGTATCCGCCTGGCGCGGACAGTTCGTTGCGAGACGCGTTTTGCGCTGAAATGCGCAAGTAAGATGCCTTGTTCAGGGCGGCTCATTGCCGAATGAACGACTCCAGTGGCCCAAAAACAAGAGAGCCTGCCGGAAATGGCAGGCTCTCTTGTTTTAGCCTCTGTTTGAGTTAGAGGTCGTCTTACTGAGTTTACTCATCTGATTTCACGATTATGAAGGAACTGGAACTGCGTCCGTCGGCGACGCGACGAACGCGCAGCAGGACTTCCTTCTTGTCAGCCTTTTGAATCGCCGCGTTAAATTCATTGACATTGGATACGGGTTGTTTGGCCACCTCTTCAATCACAATGCCGGGCCGCAATCCAGCAGCCGCGGCGTTGCTGTCGGGATCGACATCAACAACGACGACTCCGCGCGCCGAAGATTGCAGCTTGAGTCTCTCGGCCCATTCCGGCGTGATGTTTTCGACGCGGACGCCGGAGAGGACTCCGAGCGACGAGGCAACAGGCTCGCTCTTCGACTTCTTGCCGGACTCATTCTCCGTGTCAAACTCGCCGAGTTTGGCGCTCAACTCGCGTTCGGAACCGGCGCGCCAGACTTTGAATCTGACCGGCGTTCCGGGAGCGGTTTGCGAAGCCGCGTTGCGCAATTGCGCAGTGTCAGTGATCCGTTGGCCCTGAAATTCGGTGATGATGTCCCCGGGTTTGACGCCTGCCTGATCCGCGGCAAGACCCTTTTCCACGTCATCGACCAACGCGCCGTTGGAACCGTTATAGCCGAATTGTTTCGCCATGTCGGGATCGATGTCCTTGATGGCGATGCCGAGCCTGCCGCGGCGGACCTTGCCGTTGCGAACCAACTGATCCATCACGTTGCGGGCCATCTTGGTCGGAATGGCGAAGCCGATTCCCACGTTGCCGCCCGTCCTGGAATAGATTTGCGACGGAACTCCGATCAATTCGCCGCGCAGATTGACTAGCGCGCCGCCAGAATTGCCCTGGTTGATGGCGGCGTCAGTTTGCAGAAAGTCCTCGTAAGTCTCGTTGCCGCGACCGAGCGAATGACGGCCTTTCGCGCTGATGATGCCCATCGTCACAGTCTGGCCGACGCCGAGCGGGTTGCCGACGGCGAGAACCAGGTCGCCGACTTCGACCTTGTCGGAATCGCCGAAGGACACTGTCGGCAAACCCGACGCGGCAATCTTGATGACGGCGATGTCGCTTGGCGGGTCTACGCCTATGACTTTGGCGATGAATTTACGGTTGTCGCTGAGTTCGACTTCGACCTTGTCGGCCTCATCAACGACGTGGTTATTGGTCAGGATATATCCGTCCGGGCTGACGATCACGCCTGACCCGAGGCCGACTTGCACAAGGCGTCCCTGGCCCTGCTGCTGACGTGGCGCGCGACGGCGCGGAGATCCTTCGTCACCTGGCAATTGGCGATCGAAGAAATCGCGGAACGGATCGAACATGAAGGGAATTTCCTGTTGCGCCGATCTGCGTGAAGAAATATTGATGGTTACAACAGCAGGCGTGACGGCCTTGGCGATCGCGGAGAATCCGCCGTTGAGCGTGACTTGCTCATTGACCTTCGGGTCGGTAGACACGTAGATCGGGACTTTCTCACCACCGCCATTGAACCAGCCCCTGGCCGTGAACGCGGAGCCGAAGATCACTCCGGCGATCAGCACGGCGGCGCCGACCAGGCTTAAGATAGTCCAATTTGGCCGCTGCTGGCCACGGCCGACATTGATGATGTGATCTATTCCAGTTTCCATACCTCTCAACTCCTAGTTTCAATTCAGTCAAAAATTAGGGATGCGACTTTAGCCTGCGCACGATTTATTACCTCATCTAATATCCTGTTACGTTAAAGACCAGCGCCTAAGTTCCATCGAGCGCAGGGAGACATCTTAACAACGGCGCGACGGGTTTTTCAAGAAATAGCGCTGACGGTCCGCAGCCGATTCGCGTAAAGCGGAAACCGGGCTGTCAGTTCCTTCACCTGCTCTTTGACGCGCTGTCTGACCGATTCGTTTTCCGGCGATTGCAACACGTCGGCGAGCATTCGCGCGATCTGGCGCATCTCCTCTTCGCCCATTCCGCGTGTGGTCACGGCCGGCGCGCCGACGCGGATGCCGCTCGCCTTCAACGGCGGATTCGTGTCGAACGGGATGGTGTTCTTGTTGACTGTAATGAGCGCGGCTTCGAGGGCTTTTTCGGCGTCTTTGCCGATGACGCCTTTCGAGAAGACGTCGACCAGGAAGACGTGAGTGTCAGTGCCGCCGGAGACGATGCGGAACCCTGCGTCGCCGATAGCCTGGGCGAGCGCCTTAGCGTTCTTCAAGATTTGTTGTTGATAAGTTTTGAATTCGGGTTGGAGCGCTTCTTTGAAGCTGACGGCTTTGGCCGCGATGATGTGAACCAGCGGGCCCCCTTGAATGCCGGGGAAGAGATTGCGGTCCAGGTCTTTCGCGAACCGTTCCTTGCACATGATCATCCCGGCGCGCGGGCCTCGCAGCGTCTTGTGCGTGGTGGTCGTCACGAAATCGCAATGGGGAACCGGGGAGGGATGCAGCCCCGTCGCGACGAATCCCGCGATGTGCGCGATGTCGGCCATGACCAGCGCGCCCACGCCGCGCGCTATCGCCGCGATGCGCTCGAAATTGATCACGCGCGAGTAGGCCGAAGCGCCGCAGACGATCAGCTTCGGCTTGTGTTCGCGCGCCAGCCGCTCCATCTCCTCGTAATCAATCGTCTCGTCATTGCGCCGCACGCCGTAAGCGACGATTTTGTAACTCTTGCCTGAAAAATTGAGCGGGTGGCCGTGGGTCAGATGCCCGCCGTGCGACAAATCCATTCCGAGGACCGTGTCGCCGTGCTGGCATGCCGTCAGGTAAACGGCCATATTGGCCTGGCTCCCCGAATGCGGCTGGACGTTGACATGCTCGGCGCCGAACAGCCTCTTGGCGCGCTCGATGGCCAGAGATTCGACCACGTCCGTGAATTCGCATCCGCCGTAGTAGCGTTTGCCCGGATAGCCTTCGGCGTATTTGTTCGTAAAGACCGAGCCGGCGGCTTCGAGCACGGCCTCGGAGACGAAGTTCTCCGAGGCAATCAGCTCAAGCCCCTCGTTCTGGCGGCGGGTCTCGTTCTGAATCGCCGCGTAGATTTCAGGGTCGGCCTCGGCCAGTGAACGGTAATGATTTGTCTGCATGGTCATTTATTTTTGCTGTAGTGTTTAAGAATAAAGAGTGTCAGCCACGAATGAACACGGATGATCGCAAGTCTCTTTCATAATCCTGGTAATCCATCTGGTCTGCATTCCCTTGTCGCCATTCGTGAATATTCGTGTTCATTCGTGGCTGAAATCCTACTTCTTGAAATCAATATTTTCCTCTTCGAGTTTTTTGATTTTTTCGATTCGGCGCTGATGGCGTCCGCCTTCGAAATCGGTTGTTATAAAGGCGCGTATGATTCGATCAATTGTCTCTTGAGGCGTCGTGCGGGCGCCGACGGCGACGATGTTGGCGTCGTTGTGCCGGCGGGCTAGTTTCGCCGTTTCTTCGTTCCATGCGAGCGCCGCGCGGACGCCGGGGATTTTGTTGGCGGCGATCTCCATCCCAATGCCGCTGCCGCAAACCAGGATGCCGCGTTCGGCCACACCGCCGGCCACGGCCTTGGCCACGCGCTCGGCGTAATCGGGATAGTCTACAGAATCCTGAGAGCTGGTTCCGAGGTCCTCGTATTCCACTCCCATTTCCTCCAGAGTCTTTTTGATGGCCTCTTTGCCGTCGAGACCGGCGTGATCGCTGGCGATCAGGATTTTTTTCATGATGGATGCTTTCCCTCCAGAGTCTCCGGCGTCGGGGGATAATGATCGGTCATTAAGCCGGCATGCTATCGCACGAAGTCGCAGATTGTCGAATGCGGAATGCGGAATGCGGATTGCGGATTGTAAGAAGACCGATCATACTTGGCTCCCACAAAGCACCGACATCTCAAATCATTAAGACGGACCAGTACGACGGAATGAAATCACTCCTCCTCAACTTCCTCTCTGCCGCAATCCGCAATCCGCATTCCGCGATCAGACATTCCGCGGTCATCCAGAAGAAATGGCCGCAATCCGCAATCGTCTTGGTTTTCGCCGCGTTGCTGGCGATTTCGTGGCGGAGGTGGATTTCGCCCGTCACGGATAGCGGGCGCGAAATGGATCTGCCGATACGCTTGATGAATGGCGAATTGCTCTATCGCGATGTTTATTATCTCTATCCGCCGTTCTCACCCTACTTCCATTCATTGCTCTACAGAATCTTCGGCGCGCATCTCGATGTGCTGCAGGCGGGCGGCGCAATTTGCGCGGTTCTGGTCGTGTGGATGTGTTATCGGATCGCGCGGAGGTTGATGACGCCGTCTGAATCCGCGCTTGCCGTAATCGCGGTGATTGTGGTGTGCGTCTTCAAGCCGGGGGGCAATCTGATCTGGCCCTACTCCTTTGCGGCGTTGCACGGGATGGTTTTCGCGCTCGGGGCGCTGCTCGTCGCGCTGCGCTACGCCGAGAACGAGAAGCGGAGGGAGTTGGTCGTCGCCGGCGTTCTGATCGGCCTGGGCGCGATAACCAAACAGGAATTCGCGGTGGCCGCCGTCTGCGCCGTGACTGCGGCGGTCGCCTGGCTGCGCCGGGCCGATTTCAAAAGGCTGGTGACTGATCTGGCTCTGACCGCCGCGTCCGCGTCGCTCGTCGCGCTGCCAATTTACGCCGCGATGCTGGCGTTCATCGGCTGGAAGATCATCGTCGAAGATTGCCATCTGTTTTACACCCATCTGCCCACCTCGCTGATCTTCTACAACGCGCAGCGCGCCGGGCTTGACTTCCCGCTGATTTCATTCGCGCAAATGATCGGCGCGGCGGCGGTCGGCGTGGCCATGTTGAGCGCCGCCGCGTTGCTCGGCGGCGCTCTAATGCGGCGTCGCCAAGATCGCCAAACTAGATGGATATGGATCGCGCTTGATGGCGCGCTGCTCGTCGCCCTGGCGATCAGATTGATTGCGGGCGAGGAATGGGACGGCAGCCCGATGCGCGCTTTGCCGTTTTTGTCGCTGGGTATGATCGTGGTCGGGTGGCGGCGCTGGAAACAGGTGGGCGCCGACGGCGCCGCGCTCTTCATCATCGCCGTATACAGCCTGGCGATTTTGGCGCGCGTGGCCTTGCGCGTCCCAAGCGGCGGCGCTTTCGGCGGCTTCTTTCTGCCGACCTCGCTGGTCCTGTTTTGTTATCTGTTTTTGCGCGCGGCGCCGGAGGCCGTGGGCAGATGGGCGCAGGATCGATCGGTGGCGCGCCGAACGCGTCTGATCGGCGCCGGGATGTTGATCACGCTGCTCGCGGCCACGGCTGTGGTCTACGGCGCGCGCTATCGCCGCAATTTCAATTACGAGCTGAAAACGCCTCGGGGCGATCTTTTCGTCCGGCGTCCGATTGGAAAGGCGTTCCGCGAGGCGCTCGATTTTATCGCCGAACGCTCAGACCTTGATGACGCCATCGCCGTATTGCCCGAGGGCAGCGATCTGGCCTTCCTCGGCGAACGCCGGATGGCGCTACGCCTGCAAATCTTCCACCCCGGTTTCCTGGACGAGCGGGGCGAGCGCGCCGAGATCGCGCGATTGCAGGCGGCGCGCGCGCGTTACGCGCTCATCGTCAACCGCTCGATGCATGAATTCGGCGCGGACGCCTTTGGCCGCGATTACTTTCCGACGCTCGGGCAGTGGATTGACGAGCACTATCGGTTGGTCAAGGTTTGCGGAGAGTCGCAGGATGAGAGGTTGCAGATAGGCGACCCGGTATTCTTCGTCAAAATCCTCGAGAATCGGAGTGGCGGGCTATAGCGTAGACGGCGGCGGGGCGGCGCTCAGGTTATTCGCGATGCGCGTTGTGGCGCTCCTGCAGGACGCGTCTTCGACGGGGCTACCGCCTGTTGTCCGCGCCGCTCTGCCTTTCGAGCAGTTCAATCGCTCTGAGAACGGTTTGCGTGTTGCGGTTGACGTGCGCGCCCAGCGCTATCAGCCCGAGAATGATGATCGTATAGCTAGCTACGGTCGAGATCAGGAGCAGGATGTGCAGCGGGTCTTTGAGGTTGGCTATCAGTAAGAACGCTACCAAAAACAGCCCTTCGAATGCGACTGCGCCGTAAAAAGCGAGCTTGAAGTGGCGTTCGCTCCGCTCCATTCGATTGAGCGCTTCGCTGCGCGCTCCGTTGAGATGGGTAGTCTCAGCCATATTTCCCTCCGATTCGTAATTACGATTTCAACCACGAGGAAACGAAGAAAACGAAGAAGGCACGGAAACAATCTTCGCGCTCTTCGTTTCTTCGCGGTTGCTTTTCCATATATCAATGCGTCGCGGCGCGAGATGAACGGCTCCTTTCAGCCTCATAGCGCGACTCCCTGAGGTAAAGATAGAGTGGCAGTCCGAACGAAAAGCCGATCAGCAGCGTGCCGAGCATGACCGCCCAGAATCCGCGCACTCCCAGCGCCCGCGCCTCGCGTCCGAAGGCTATCAGGCCAAGCGTGGCGCTAAGTATCAAATCGGCGCCCAGTCCTGACGCGGCGGGGTTTGGAAACGACGCGGCCACGAAATCCGAAAGTCCGAAGCCGCGCGCGGCGAAATGTTGGCCGAGCAGATAAAGCGGCGCCGCCCCAATGATCATGGCGACAAGGTAGAACTTCTTCACTGCCATCTCTCCTTCCCGGTTATTGTTAGGGCGTCAACTGCCTGCGCATCATATCGAGTCCGTAGGCGAGCCGCGATTTAACCGTGCCGACGGCCACGCCCATCACTTCCGCGATTTCGGCCAGCGGCATCTCGTGCAGGTAATGAAGCACGATGACGGCGCGGGAAGCGGGCGAGACTCGCGCGACCAGTTGCGCGATCAACTCCGGCGCCAGATCGTCGCGCGACGGCGCGGGCAGGTCGGACAAAACCGATTCGTCTTCGATTTTGTCCGACCATCGCCGTTCGCGTTTGAGGTGTTTGAACGCTTCACGCGTCGCGATGCGATAGGCCCACGGTCGAAGCAGATCAGGCTCGCGCAGCCAGCGGATTTTCCGATATATGAGAATGAAGACCTCCTGCAGGATGTCTTCCGCCAGCGCTCGCGCGCCGACAAGGTTGAAGATGTAGCGATAGAGGGGCTCCTGCAGCAGCCGGAAGAGCCGGTCGAACGCCTCGCGGTCACCGGCCTGAGCGCGCAGCGCGAGCCAGGTCTCCTGTTTGGCGCTTTCCATCTTCGTCCTCCACTGATAAAGAGTCGCGAAAGGCCGGGAGGGTTCGGTCCGGATTTAGAAAATATTTCAGAGTTTTTTGACTTCAGAGCGCGAAAAGAGGAAAGCGGTGGCGAGGCTGATCAGCAGAACGCCTTCGATCATGATGACGCGCGGCAACGGGAAGCCCTTCCAGAGCAGGCCGGTACGCTTCGAGAGCAGGCCGGTGATGAGGGCGCCGAGCGGCATTCCGCCCCGGAACGCGACCATGTAAATGCTCATGACGCGCCCGCGCATATCGTCGCTGACGATCAATTGAACCAGCGACATGATCATCGCGAACAGGATCATCATGAAGACGCCGGCCAGGAAGATGATGACGTCAGCGATCAGCGCCGATCGCGTCAACGAGAAAGCGATGATCATGGCGCCGAAGCAGATTTGCATCATCAGGGCTTTGCGGCCCTTGTTCATGACATTGCCAAGGCCGGCGGTGATCAGCGCGCCGACGACCGCGCCCATGCCCGATATCGACACCAGCCAGAAATATCCTTTGGCCCCGACGTGGAAGATGTCATCTGCGAAGACGGGCAGAAAAGTCATCAGCTGCATACCCAGAAAAGTGCTGGCGAAGGCGAGCAGCGTAAGCGATCGCAAAGCCTCCCGGCTCCAGACGAAGCTCAAGCCTTCGCGCAGTTGGCTGCCCATTCCGCCTGCGGGCGGGCGCGGAATGTGTCGCACGCTCAGCGACATCAACGCAATGATCACCGCGATGAAAGAGAGGCCGTTCAGTCCGAAGCTGACCGAGGCGGCGATCATCTGGTCGGCGAAGATGGCGAAAGGGAAACTGCCGATGGACGCGCCGACCACGCGCGCGAGCTGGAATTGAATCGAATTGAGCGCAATCGCGTTCGGCAAGTCTTTCTTATTAACCAGCATCGGAACCAGCGATTGATAAGCCGGCCCCCCGAACGCCTGGACGCAGCCGGTCAGAAACGACAGCGTGAGCGCGCTCCAGACCAGCGCCATGTTCGGGACTTTAAAGAACGCCAGCGAGGCCAGCGTGATCGCGAAGGTCAATTGCGACCATTGTGATGTGATTAGAATGCGGCGGCGATCGAATCGGTCGGCGAGGACTCCGCCGATCAGCGTGAAGATGAGGATCGGCGAGGTGGCCAAAAAAGCGTTGTAGCCGAGATAGGACGGATCATTCGTCAGTTTCTTCAAGATCCAGTTCAGCGCCGTCTCCTGCAGCCACGTTCCCGAACTGGATGTGAACGCGCCGAACCAGAGCAGCCGGAAATCGCGGTAACTGAACGCATGAAAGACCCGCGCGAGAGCGTTCTGTTTCTCTTCGACGGGAACAATGGTTTCTGGCGCGGCGACGGGCTTGGTCATTGGATAGATTGCGGATCGCTGGTCGAAGACCGAAGGTTGAAGATCGAGGATAGAGTGTCGCATCAAACGTTCTAACCTCGATCTTCAATTCTCGATACTCGATTTTCGTCAATTAGTGATGTCGAAGGTTAGGCTTTGCTCGCGGATAGGGAGGTAAATCTCTTCCCATTTCTTATGCGCCGGATTGGCGACATAGGCGTCGAAAGCGGCCTGGTCTTTGAACTCCATCACGATCACATTGTCCTTGTTGCCCTGCGCTTTTATCGTCTTTAGCCAGACATTGGTTACGCCGGGAACCTGAGAGGCCATGGTCTTTACGCCGTTAATCGCCGCTTGCCGCTGGTCATTCGTCGAATCGGCTTTCCATTGAACTGTAATGACGTGGAGAATTGATTTCGGTTGGCCGAATTTGTTCTGGGCGGCGACCACGAACAGCGCGAAGACTGCCGCCAGCGCGCATACAAGCAGGATTTTACGAGAAATCGAAATCATATTTATTGATGCTCCCTGGATTGAGTTCCATTTGAGTGAAGTTTTGGGGTTGTGTTCATCTCGCCAGCAACGTCGCCCGAATAAACCAACATCGTCGAAGCGAGCGAAAGCGTTTCACAAAGCAATTTACTATGCCGGTAAAGTATGCCACCGCACATAAAGCGCGCGTATTGACTGGCTTCGGGCGCTTATGACAACAACTCGCGCGTAAATATAAGACCCTTTTCGCCTGAAAAGCAAAAACCGGACGAATCAGCCACGCCTCCGGGAGAGATTCGCGCGACAATTTTACAACTGTTTACAATTGCGCCTGGTTTGAAGCTGGATTTAAGCCGGGCTTCACATTTATCTAACCCGGGTTTAAATTCGCCCTGTTATGTTCAAATTTTCAAAGCGATACAACTTGCAAACCGTCACGGCTTCGTAACATTACGACACTATTCGGAAGCCTTGGCCTTAATCTAGCCAAAAATCTAAAGCTGTAAGGAGAAGAGATATGAGAATCACTATCAGGAGGGAATTCGCTCGTCTAATCCCGTTCCTGTGTTTGTCGCTTATTTCCGTCGCGAACACCGCCTTTGCGCAATTCGACTCGGCCACCGTGCTCGGCGCGATCCGCGACTCGAACGGGGCGGCGATATCCGGCGTGAACGTCACCTTGAAGAATATTGACACAGGACTGAGCGTCACTGCGCAAACGGACAGTGACGGCAATTTTCAATTCACCAACGTCAGGATCGGCAATTACCGCGTGAGCGCTGAGAAGCAGGGCTTTTCGACGGCGGTCGCCGAGCGCGTCAACGTGACGGTCAACGCCCGCCAGCGCCTCGATCTGACGATGCAGCCCGGCGCGGTGACCGAGAGCGTCGTTATCACCGACGCGGCGCAACTGCTCGAAACCGATTCGAGCGGGCGAGGCCAGGTTGTTCAACGCGAACAGATCGTCAACCTCCCGCTCAACGGGCGATCTTACGCCAATCTCGCCTTGCTTACTCCCGGCGTCCATGAATCGTCGCAGAACGGCATCACGACCGCCGGCCGCGAAGCCTCGTTCAACGTCAACGGGCTGCGCAACACGTTCAACAACTTCCTGCTCGACGGGGTGGACAACAACGCCTATGGCACCAGCAACCAGAGCTTTTCGAGCCAGGTGGTGCAGGTCTCGCCCGACGCCATCGCAGAATTCAAAGTGCAGACCAACACTTACAGCGCCGAGTTCGGACGCAGCGGCGGCGCGGTCATCAACGCTTCCTACCGTAGCGGCACGAATCAATATCACGGCAGTCTGTGGGAATACAATCGCAACACCGCCTTGAACGCCGTGGGCTTTTTCAAACCGGTGGGCGGCGTCAAGCCACCGCTGATTCGCAATCAATTCGGCTTTACATTCGGCGGCCCCATTATTAAAGACCACACCTTCTTCTTTCTCGATTACGAAGGCTTCCGTCAAATTTCAAAGGCGCTGGTCTTTTCCGCGCTGCCTACTCTGGCTCAACGCAACGGCATTCTATCCGTGGACGTGCGCGATCCGCTGACCGGCAATACCTACAAGGCTGGGACGCCGATTCCGATGACCGACTTCGCGCGCAAAGTGCTGAACGATCTTCCAGCGCCCAACGCCACTGGCGCGAACAACTATCAGAACCTGGTTCCCAACCGCGCTTACAACGACAAGTTCAACATCCGGCTTGATCATAAGTTCAGCGACAACCTGAACGCCTTCGCGCGCATCAGCCATCGCAAGGTCAACAACTTTGAAGGCCCGAATATCCCCGGCCCGTCAGGCAGCAATCAGAATGGCCTGGTCAGCGTGCTCAATCAGCAACTGACCGGTGGCGCGACCTACATTTTCCACAACTCTTCGGCCCTTGAATTTCGTCTGGGAATTTCACGCATCGAGGCGGGTAAGAAACCGCCGCTGACCGGTGGCCCCAACATGTTCCAATTGTACGGTATCACAGGCTTGCCGGATGACTCCACAATCACTGGCGGGCTGACCACGCAGACGATCAACGGTTTCTCGCAACTCGGACGCCAGGCGACCAACCCACAATTCCAAAATCCATTCGACGTCAACCCGCGCGTTAACTACACCTTCTCGCTCGGGCGGCATAGCTTGAAGACCGGCTATGAATTCCTGGCCGTCAACACGGACGTGCAGGACACCAACCCATTGATGGGGCTGGATACGTACAGTGGCCAGTTCACACGCCCGACCGGCGCGGCGTCCAATAATCTTTACAATCTCGCCGATTTTATGTTCGGGCTGCGTTCGCAATACGAGTTTGCCAATCTACTGGTCGTTCATTTGCGCCAGCGGCTGCATTACGCTTATCTGCAAGACGACTTCAAGGTCAACTCGAAGCTGACGCTCAACCTTGGCCTGCGTTATGAATTCGCCACGCCGTTTTATGAAGACCAGAACCGATTATCGAACTACGACCCGGCGCCAAATTCGATCATTCAGGCCAAAGACGGTTCGCTCTATGACCGCTCGCTGGTGAATCCCGATTACAACAATTTCGCTCCGCGCCTGGGTTTCGCTTACAACTTGCTGGACAAGACGGTGATTCGAGGCGGTTACGGCATCGGTTACATCTACTTCAACCGCTTAGGCAGCGCGAATTTGCTGGCCACAAACTTCCCGCAGATCACGCGCGCCAACATTCCGCAAAGCCCTGCGCTGCCGCGATGTGTGGGGACCGAATCCGGGTTGGCCCTCGAAGGTTGTTTCCGCCCCACACAGGATGGTTATCCATCGGGGCTGCCGAACAACGTCACGCTCTTCATCCCGCGCGACACCCGCACGGGCTACATCCAGAATTGGCAGCTTTCAGTGCAGCGTGAATTATCGTCGAATATGCTGCTCGACGTTGCTTACGTCGGCAATCATGCGATCAAACTGGCGCTGCTCGCTGATTTGAACCAGGCGCGCCCGAATAACCCGGGTGAGACGCTGCTGGTCAACGCCCGCCGCCCGATCAGCGGATTTCGTTCGATCTCGGCCGTATTGCCCGCCGCGTTCTCGAATTACAATGCATTGCAAGTCAAATTTGAGCGGCGCTTTTCAAAAGGCCTCTACGTCCTGAACTCCTTCACCTGGTCGAAGGCCATTGATAACGTCAGCCAGGTGTTAGAGGAACCGAACGGCAACACGGGCAATCCGCAAAGCGTTTACAACATTGCCGCGGACCGCGGCCTGTCTGCTTACGACGAACCCATCAACAACACGACGAGTGTCGTATGGGATTTGCCTTTCGGACGTGGAAGGGCTTTTGCGAACAATCTGCCGGGCGCGCTCGAAGCGGCGATTGGTGGTTGGACGGTTACCGGCATCAACACGATGCGCAGTGGGCAGACGATCAACTTGCGCTATTCGCCCTCGGCGCAGGCTTCCGTCACGGCCAACCTTCCGTCGTTCCTAGGCGGCGTGGCGTTGCGCCCGAACATTAGCGGCTCGGTTCTCGCGCCCGAAGGATCGCGCACAATCGACAATTATTTCAATATTCCAAACATCTCGATACCGAGTATTACCCAGCCCTTCGGCAACGCCGGGCGGAACATCGCGCGCAGCGACCCTTTCTATCAACTCGATTTCGGTTTGCAGAAGAACTTCCATCTGCCAATAACCGAAGCGACGGGGCTAGAGTTCCGAGCCGAATTCTTCAACCTTTTCAACAAAACCAACTTTGTCGCGGCCAATTCTGACCGTAGCAGCAGCGCGTTCGGCACGATCCGCGGCACGTTCCCGGCGCGTCAAATTCAATTCGCGCTGAAGCTCAGCTTCTAAGCGAGGAGACAAGGCGACGGGGAGACAGGGCGACGGGGCGACGGGGCAAGAAATAACCTCGTCCCCTTGTCGCCCAGTCGCCTCGTCGCCCTATCGCCCTGTCTCCCTCTGTTCGTAAGCGAGAATGAAGAACGGCTTGTCGCCGAGTTTCGCGCTATGACTATTGGCTGAATCGAAGCGCGCGGCGAGGCGGTAATTCTCGACGACCCACTGCATCAACCCCTGGTTGTAATCGACGCCGAACGCGCGGTCGCCGAATTCGGACGTGTCTATATTGACGATCAGTATCAAGGGAGTTTTGAGGGCCTTGATCCGCTTGATCGCGTTCAGCTCTTTCTCTCCGGCGAGGAAACCCGGATGGATGATCTCTTCGCGCAGCGGGTAGCGGCGCGCGGCGAGAAAGTTAATAGTAGTGGCCTGAGGGGCCGCCAGCAAATAATCGTCAGGGCCTGTTCGCTCATCGGCGTAGCGGATCGCCGCTTGCAAAGGCGCTCCGATTTCTGGAACCGTAATGAAGCTTCCGCGCGGCGAGCTGACGGTGAAAGTGTTGGACCATCGAAGCCGGATAGCCGAATTGACGCCTATCGCTACAATCATCAGCGCGGTCATCAGCATCGCCGCTCGCCGGATGTTTGCGCGGATCGAATCGGTTTTCGCCAACATAGCCGGCGCGACGTGGAAGAGCAGGTACAGATAGACAATGATCGACGCCGGAAGAAAGAACGGCGCGTATGGCCCGGTCGTTGCGACGTTAAAAATCGCCCGCAGGATCGCGACGAAACTGAAGACCGCGATGATGAGCAGTATGCGGAGAGACGGGGCGGCGGAGAGCGGAGACTGGGAGACTGGGAGACGCGACGACTGGGCGACAGGAGGACAAGGGGACAAGGGGACAGCGGGTAGGGAAGAGGAGGAGATAAAATCGCCCCGTCGCCCCGTCGCCCCGTCGCCCCGTCGCCCCGTCGCCTTCCAACAGTCACGAATAATCAATCCGATCAACGCAGGCAAGATAAAGACCGATGAGGCGAATGGCGTGACATTGCTGGACATGCTGGAAAATCTGAGCGCGGCCGCGCTCCAGAGCGCGCCGGCGCAGACTATGATCAAGCCCGATTTGAGGGTTCCGCGCCATTCAGCCTGTTTTCGGGAAGCGATTGCGCCAATCACCGCGCACATCCCCACCCACAGCGCGAAGATTCCGATCCCGGCCAGACTGAACCACAGGGACGAAGGCCACTGCGCCAGCCCGCTGACGTGGCGATTGAAGTAGATCAATTGCGGTGGCATTCCGGTGAAGAGGACGTGGTTGTCTTCGAGCAAGACGCGGAGCGGCGTGCGCCTGAGAATAACGGCGTACGTCACGGTGGTGATCAGAACTACGGGCGCCGAGAACGCCGCCGCGCCGAGCCATAGAGGTTTACTCTCCGCGATGCTTTCGACGATCAACGCCGCGAGTCCGGCGGCCAGTCCGGCGAGCGCGATCTCAGGCTTGGAGATTAATGAAAGACCGGCAAGTGACCCGGCCAGGACTAAACGCGAACCTGCGCGCCGCCCCGCAGGCCTCTCGATATAACTCACGGTCGCAACCAGCGAGCCGAGCGTGAAGACCAGGCCATAGAGCGCCGCGTATGCGTAAGGTTGAATGTAGTTCGCCGTCGATTTCAGCGCGCAAAGGGCGAGCGCCATCCCGGCTACCAGAAACGACTCCCACTCACTCATCAACGCGCGGGCCAGCCTGTAGAGCATCAATAGAATCAGGATTGCGCAGACCACGCCCGCCGCTTTCAAAACCGAAAGATGAATTCCGAAGACTCGATAAAGTAATGCGTTGAAGTGCGGGGCGAACGGTCCGTAAAGAACCTGGACGTCGCTGTAGATCTTCTCGCCCGCCAGGATGCGCGTGGGTAGATTCATTTCCCGCCCGTGATCGATCAACGGCTGAGTCCACCGCTGCCATGATGCTGCGAGCATCACGATGAACAGAACGATGATTGCGGATTGCGGATTGCGGATTGCGGACTGGAGAGAGATGACGAGCGGTGATTTCATTCCGTCTTAAAGATCTGTACTAATGATTTGAGATGACATTGCTCAGTGGGCGCCAAGTATGATTGGTCCTCTTGTAATCCGCAATCCGCAATCCACAATCGGGGCCGCGGTTGACTTCAACACTTTCAGCGGGCATTATCGTCAACCCTTATTTCATGCGGCATTTACGCTCGAATCAATGCCCCGAAACGAGAGGTAGTATGGCAGAAGAGAGTCTGGCGTTGACGGCTACGCTCAATCAAATCGCCAAACTTGATCGTTATAATCATTGGATCTACGAACATATTTCTCATGCGCTGGGACGGCGCGTGCTCGAAGTCGGATCGGGCACAGGCAACATCACGCAATTCCTCCACGCTGATCGGCGCGAGGTGATGGCTACCGATGTCGTGCAGAGTTACCGCAACGAACTGGTGCGGCTGTTCGGCGCTCATCCGAATGTCAGAGTGGGAAAGTTCGATCTGACGGCGAAAGCGCCCGACGCGTTCGTCGCCGATCCTTTCGATTCGGTCGTCTGTTTGAACGTGCTCGAACATATCGAGGACGACCTTTTCGCGCTGGCGCAAATGCGGGATTCGCTCTCGGCTGGGGGGAATCTGGCGCTGCTCGTGCCGGCGCACCGGTTTCTGTACGGCGTGTTCGATCGCGCCCTTGGCCATTTTCGCCGCTACGAGAAGCGCGAATTGGCTGATAAGCTGAAAAAGACCGGCTTCGTCGTGCGCGAAATGAAATTTTTCAGCCTCGCGGCGGCTTTGCCCTGGCTCATCAACGGGCGGTTACTCAAACGCGATTACATCCCGGCGGGACAGGCCAATCTCGCGAACCGCCTCGTGCCATTGCTCAAGCTCGAACGATTAATCGGCCCGCCGTGCGGCCTGTCGCTGATCGCGATTGCACAGAAATAGGTTTCAGGTGTCAGGTTCCAGGTGTCAGGTAGAGGCGCCTGACGTTCAGGGCGAGACCTGAAACCTGAAATCTGGAACCTGAAACCTGAAACCTGAAACCTGAAATTATGCGTTGGTCACAATTTTTTATTCCCACTTTGCGTGAAGACCCGGCCGATGCCGAGGTCATCAGCCATAAACTGCTTCTGCGCGCCGGACTGATTCGCCAGCTCGGCGCAGGCATCTATTCTTACCTGCCGCTGGCCCAGCGCTCGATACTGAAAATCAGCGAGATCATTCGCCAGGAGATGAACGCCATCGGCGGGCAGGAGTTCTATCTGCCCGCGCTCCACCCGGCTGAAATCTGGAAGGAGTCGGGGCGCTGGACGGTGATGGGCGACAACATGTTTCGCCTGAAAGACCGCAAAGGCGCCGATCTCTGTCTGGGCATGACTCACGAAGAGGTCTTCACCGACATCGCGCGCAATGAGCTTCGTTCGTACAAACAACTGCCGCAGGTCTGGTACCAGATTCAGACCAAGTTTCGCGACGAGCCACGGCCGAAATCGGGACTGCTGCGCGTGCGGCAGTTCACGATGAAGGACGCTTACACCTTCGACATCGATTTCGCGGGACTCGACAGGTCGTTCGAGGACCAGCGCCGCGCCTATTGCCGCGTCTACGACCGCTGCGGATTGGAGTACGTTATCGTTGAAGCCGACACCGGGGCTATGGGCGGCTCGGCGTCGAACGAGTTCATGGTCTACACCAATGCCGGCGAGGACATGGTCGCGAGTTGCGCGAAGTGTGGCTACGCGGCCAACACCGAAAAGGCGCAATCGCGCCTTCCCGCGATCGATGACGAGAATCCTGACGCGCCGGTAGAGAAGTTCCCGACTCCGGGAGTTCGCACTATCGAAGACCTGGTCGCGTTCCCGGGCGGCGCAGCGGCCGAACGCCAGATCAAGACGCTGATCTACGTCGCCGTTTCGGAGAAGGGAAAACAGGAGTCGGCGCAGATCATCCTGGCGCTGCTGCGCGGCGATCATCCGCTAAACGACGCCAAGCTGGCTTCCGCTATTGGCGCAATGCTGCGGGCGGAAGGCGTCGAACTGACGCAGTTGCGACCGGCGCATCCGGAAGAGATTTTTGAAGCGATGGGCGCGCATGCCGGGAGCCTCGGCGCGCTCGGCGTGACCAGGTACAAGATCCTCGCCGACAACGCGCTGCAAGGGCGCGCCAATATGATCACCGGCGCGAACATTGACGACCACCACCAGCGCGGAGTCAACATTGCCCGTGACATCAAGAATCTTCAGTGGTCTGATTTGCGCACCGCGGCGGAAGGCGAAGGCTGCCCGAAATGCGACGGCGTGTTGCGCGTCGCGAAGGCCCTGGAAGTAGGCCACATCTTCAAACTCGGAACGAAATACAGCGTCTCGATGGGCGCGACGGTGCTGAACGCCGACGGCAAGGAGGTCCCGATCGTGATGGGCAGCTACGGCATCGGCGTCGAGCGCATTTTGGCCGCAGCGATAGAACTGCGCCACGACGAGGCCGGCATCATCTTCCCCATGACGATTGCGCCGTTCCAGGTCGTAGTCGCGCCGCTCAATGTCAAAGACGCCGAATTGAAAGCCACGGCGGATCGCATCTACGAAGAGCTGAGTAGAGCGGGCGTCGAGGTCTTATACGACGACCGGGATGAACGCGCCGGCGTGAAATTGAACGACGCCGACCTCGTCGGCTTCCCGTTCCAGATCAGGATCGGGCCGAAGAAACTGAAAGAAGGCAAGGTCGAATTTTACGACCGCGCGACCAGGGCGGCGGTAGATGTTGCGGTCGATGACGCAGTGAAGATGGCGAAAGGACGTATTGACGAGGCGCTGCGGAAATTGAATGAGCGGAAATAGGCTGCTGGAATTTCCGCCGTATTCGGCCATAGGACAAAAAAATAGGGGACAAAAAATGATATATTTGTCCCCTATTTTTTTGTCCGGCGCCTCTTTCCAAATTCAGATTCTTCCTTCAGTCTTCTTTTTTCTCGCTGGGCGATTTATCAGAAGCGCCGACGCTCCATCCGGAGCGGATGCGCTCAAGAACTTCCGGCGGTAGATTCGGCGGTAAAGAGGGGGTGGGATCGAATTTCATCCAGACTTGGAAAGTGCCGTCGGCGGTCACAATCCTGCTTTTTGAGAGCCATTCGTATTGAGCGCCATCGATCGAGAAGATTAACTGGTTATTGTTAACGATGGCCGTTTGCGCAAAACTGCTGCCTTCCGGCGGAGTGGCCAGTGTGAAGATCGCGCGCCCGACCTGCGGGATGCCAAGCCAGATATAGCGTCCAGACGCGCCGCCGCCACTTTTGTATAGTTTCTCGCCGTTACGCCGCACTTCATAGCCCTCTACTGTAAGAATGAGGTCCTCGAGCGTCAGCGAGCGCGCTTCCGCCTTCAATTTGTCTGGATTGCGGCGCTTGATCGGCTCGCCGGTTGAGATCTGGAAAAAGTCCACCAGCTTGGCCCCGGTGCGCGGCTCAACGAGCGCGTCCACCGAAATAATGTCACCGTCGTCGAGCATGATCGGCTGCGTGTATTTGCTCAAGAATCCCTTTTCCACCCGCGCCGGGTCAATCCCCCATTTCTCGACTTGCTCTGGAGTCGGTTCGTGCGCCTGTAACAACACCTCGAATCGCGTCCCGTTCTCCAAGCGCTTGACTATAAGCTTATAGACGATTGAACGGCCGTCAGCCAATTTGAATGCCCGCACTACGGACGCGTTATCCTGATTGGAACTGCCGATATGAAACGCCTGGCCGGAAGAAGCAATCTTCAACGCGCCGTCCGGGATGGACGCCATACCCAGACGAATTTTCGTATCGCCGAAACCGACGCCCCCAAACCAGACGATCTCTTGCGCGGCGCATGGCCGGCCGAGCAGCAAAAAAGCCGCCGTCGACAAACAAATCTGAATCGCTTTCTTCATCGATTTTCTCCTTTAATGACGCGAACACTGGCGTCTTTGACCGGTTCGAGGTTTTCAATCGCCGCGTGGGTCGTATAATCAATCCCCGCTTCAGAGCCATAGGTTTGGGTTTCAAACTGCGGAACCGCTGCTTGCGCGCCGGCAGATTTGGTCGATCCTTTTCGCGCGAGCATGGAGCTCGGCAGGGAATTCGATCGTGAACATCCACCCGGCGTTTTGATGTAACGGACTCGCACTGATTCGGGCGTTTGTGGCGGCCGCGCTGATCGGCTGTATACCGGCGGGGGCGGCGTAATAATCTGCAATCTCGTTCCAGTGATTTCGCCGGCTTTGTATGCCAGCGCGGCGGTCCCGACCAGCAGCGCGACTATCAATGCCAACGCCGGTTTCGGGATCGCGAAGGAATTGAAGATCCAGGCGCGCCAGCCGTACGCTTTGCCCGCGTCGCCGGCTCGCCCGTGTCGCAGCCGAAAAGCCTCCATCACGCGCTCATCCAGCCTGGCCGAAGCCGCAGGAGACTCGACGCTTTGTAGCGCCGTTTTGAGCGCGCGGAGCCGTTCCAGTTCGCCCTGGCACTCGATACAGTGACCGAGGTGGCGTCTCATCATTGACGCTTGCGCCGGTTCCAACTCCCGGTCTAGTAAGGCTCCAAGCTGACTGTTGATTTCCTGACAATTCATTGGTCGAGTTCTCCTGTGGCTGCTTCACGCGCGAGGCGCTGTTTCCTGGTTCAAATATGGCGCGAGCCGTTTTGCCAGCGCCTGGCGAGCCCGATAAAGACGCGCCTTCACGACGTTCGTATCGGCTCCGATGACTGTGGCGATTTCCTCGTATGACAGTTCCTGATATTCGCGCAGCACGATCGCTTCGCGCTGCGCCACGGGCAACTTGGCCAGCGCCGCTTCTACCACCGCCGCCAATTCGCGTTCGAGCAGATCGGTCAGCGGATCGAATGAATATCTCACTCTCGCTTCTTCATACTCGTCCGATGTTTCGACTGGTTCCGGCGCATAACGTTCCTGATGGCGCAAGTGTTGATAGATGTGATTGCGCGCCACGGCGCAGAGAAACGTCAACAACGAACCCCGCTCCGCCTGATAACGCTCCGGCTGCCGGATCAACGCGAGAAACGCCTCGTGCATCACATCCTCGGCGACCTCTTGCGTCCCCAGCATCCGGTAGGCGAATCCGTATACGCGATTGCGGTATCGCTGATAGAGTTGGCTGAAAGCCGCCTGGTCGCCGCGCGCGGCGGCCGCCAGCAATTCCTGATCTGCGAGTGAACTT
>DASTMP010000455.1:0-42293 GCA_035714085.1 Blastocatellia bacterium | reverse complement strand
GAAAAGAAGCTGACCAATATGCGCGCCTCGACCGCCGACGAAGCGCTGCGTCTGGTTCCCGTGCGCGAATTGACGCTGGAGCAGGCCATCGAATACATCGCCGACGACGAACTGGTCGAAGTCACGCCGCAATCAATCAGGATGCGCAAGAAGACTCTCGCCGGCAATATGAGGCCGAAGGCGAAGAAGGCGACAGAGTGAATTGGAGTAACCGGCATCCGGCGCCAACGCTTCCGAATGGTTTCATTACTACGCTTTTTGCACGACGAGGCTGGAGATGACAATCGCCAATTCGGCGGGCTCGACCGGCTTCGAGACGTGCATTCGAAAACCGGCGGTAAGCGCCCTCAACCGGTCTTCAGAACGCCCGTATGCCGTCAGCGCAATGGCCGGAATCTGCGCTGATGTCGCGACGCCGCGTTCGGCTTCGAGCGAGCGTACTCTTTCGAGCACCTTGTAGCCGTCTTCATCGGGCATGGCGATATCCAGGATCAGCACGTCAGGCCGCCGGCCGTCTGGCGGATCGGCGAGGATCGCCAACGCTTCGACGCCGGATGACACCGCCGTCACTTGCGCGCCGCATTCCTCGAGAACCGCCATCAACAGCCCGCGCGCCTCCTCCAGATCATCAACAACCAATATATGCGCTCCCGCGAGTGACGGAGCCCGGTCGAGTGGGATCCTGTCTTCCGTCCTCACTTCGGGAACAGCAACCGCGCGCGGTTGCTGTGGAATTAAGGTTTCGATCTGCGCGGCGCGTTGCGGCAGCGCCACAGTGAAGGTCGCGCCACGGCCGAGGCCCTCGCTCGCCGCCTCGACCGTCCCGCCGTGCAATTCCACCAGTCGTTTGACCAGCGACAGGCCGAGTCCGAGTCCTCCAAAGCGCCGCGCGGAGGACGAATCGGATTGGCGAAAGCGATCGAAGACATATGGCAGGAAGTCCGGCTCGATGCCCTTGCCGTTATCGCTGACCGTTATGTGGACGCTCTGATCTATTCTTTGCGTCCGCAACTCGATGCGCCCGCCTTCGGGAGTGAACTTGATCGCGTTCGAGAGCAGATTCCAGGTGACCTGCTGCAAACGGTCGGGGTCGCCCACGATCTGACCGACGAGCGGGTCCAGGGCGGAGATTAACTCGACGCTTTTGGCCTCGGCCGCCGGGCGCATCACGTCGAGCGCGGCGGTGATCACGCTGTCGAGCGCCACCGGTCGCACTTCGAGTTCGAGCTTGCCACTGATGATGCGCGCGGAGTCGAGCAGGTCTTCGATCATCTGAAGTTGAATTCGCCCGTTGCGTTCGATGATCTCCACCGTTTGTTTGGCCTGCTCCGCGTCCCCTATTCCCGCGCGCAGCATCCGCGCATAACCGAGGATTGAATTAAGGGGACTGCGCAACTCGTGCGAAATGACCGTGAGGAATTCGTCTTTGGATTGGTTGGCCGCCTGCGCCTGTTCGAGGAGTTGTTCGCGTTCGCATTCCGCGCGCTTACGGTCAGTGATGTCAATCACGACGGCCACCACTCCGTCGATGACGCCCATCGCGTTGCGGGTGGGTGAGACGTTGCTATTGACCCAGACCTCCGAACCATCCTTGCGCCGGTAACGCTTCTCAATGACGAAGGGCTCGCCGGCCTCTATGAGACGGCGGTGAAATTCGGCGTTGCGCAGCATGTCGTCGGGGCGCATGATGTCTTGTATTCGCATTTCCAACAGCTCGGCCTTGGTGTAACCGACGATATCGCAATAACGCTGATTGACCAGCACGAACTTTCCGGTTGTGTCGCATTCGGCGACGCCCGCAATCATCTGTTCCACCAGGGTACGGACTCGCTCCTCGCTTTCGCGCAGAGCCGCCGCCGCGCGCGCGCGTCTGACGGCGGTCCCGAGACGCGATGCGGCTTCGCGCATCAGTTGCAATTCTTCCGGGCGCCAGTTGCGCGCTTGCTGGTGATTGACGCTCAACGTGGCCTTCCATCGCGTTTCGCCGAGAAGGGGCAAAGAGATGAATGCGCCGATGCCGAAGGGCTCGTAGTTGGCGGCGATATCGCGCATGCGTGGGTCGGTCGTCACGTCATTAACGACAACGGGCCGCCCGTTCTCGAACTCCTCGCGGAACTCCGGCGAGACGAAATCCGCGACGCTGTGATCGCCAACCATGCTCGGCGGGTCGTGAAGCCAGCCTTCCCAATCCTCGCCGATAACAAACAGACCCGCATTCGAGTTTATTTCACCGACATAACAACGACTCACGTCGAGATATTCGCCCAAGATATTAGTCGTCAGTCGGATCATTTCGTCCACGTCGCTCGACCGCCATAGCGCGAGGTTGAGCTGGTTGACGAATTGCGTCTTGAGTTCGGCCAGCTTGGTCTCGGTGACGTCGAAGCTTGCGCCGACGTAGCCGAGGAATTCGCCCGACTCCGAGAAGCGCGGCATGCCGGACGAATCCAACCAGCGGTATTCACCTTCGGCGTTCAGGAAACGCGCCTGACAGCGGAATGGCGCTCGTGACTTGAAGGCCGTGAGGTAGGAATCGATGTAACGCTTCTCATCATTCGGGTGGGCGTGAAGCCGCCAGCCGAAGCCCTGTAGCTCCGCCAATGTCTTTCCGAAGAAATCGAGGTAGGCTTTGTTGGCGAACTCGCACCCGGCGTCCGCGTCGTTGACCCAGATCGGCAAGAGCGAGGTGTCAGCCATTGTGCGGAAGCGCTCTTCACTCTCGCGCAAACGCTCTTCCGCCTGCTTGCGCGCGGTGATGTCGCGGTTGGTTATCAGCACCAGCCGCCGCCCGTCCACGTGGGTCAACGTCTTGCGGCTTTCGACAATCACTTCTCGTCCGTCTTTAGTCATCTGGCGCAGCTCGCCCGTCCACTCGCCCTCCGCCAGGAGCCGCGCGTTGAGCTCTTCGAGCGGCAGCGTGAAGATGGTCCGCAGCAATTCGTGGTTGTTGCGCCCGACGGCTTCGGCGCGCGTATAGCCGTATAAGTGCTCGCAACCCTGATTCCACTCGACGATGTCCTTGTCGAAATTACAGATGTAGATCGGCTCGATTGACGTTTCGATCAGCCTGTTTTGCCAGCGCAGTTTTTCTTCGACCTGCTTGAGTTGGTCAATGTCCACCAATATTATCACCGCGCCGTCAATTTTGTTCTCCAGCGTCCTGTAAGGCCGAAGGCGCAAGATATGCCAAAGCCCTTGTTGATCCTGTATTTCCAGGTCCTTCGCGCTGGCGGTGTCAATCACCTCCATCAGCAATTCCCGTAGTTCGGGCAGATCGAGATTGAGCTTGAGATCAGCGATCGGGCGCCCGACGTCGGCGGGCGCCAGATTGAGGGCCCGTTCGGCCACCGGAGTGAAGCGCCGGATGCGCAGATCATTGCCGAGCATGATGATCGGCATCTGGGCGCTCGAAAGCAGATTGCTCAAATCATTATTCGCCTGGCGCGCTTCCAAATTCCTGTTGTGCAGCTCTTCATTGATGGTAGTCAGCTCTTCATTGCTCGATTGCAACTCTTCCTTGGCGGTCTCCAGCTCTTCGTTAATGCTCTGGAGCTCTTCGTTCGAAGATTGAATCTCTTCGTTGGCCGATTGCAACTCCTCGTTGTAAGCCTCCTGCTGTTCGATCACCGATTGCAGATATTCGCGCGAGGCGAGCAACTCCTGTTGTAAGCGGGCAATCTCCTGTTTCTCCGCCGCCTGTCGCTTCGTCCCTCGGGCGCCCTGGGATTCGCCGCCGCTTGCTTCAATGGGTTTCTGTTTGAGGCCCGGCGCGACTGGTTCGAAGAGCACCAGAAAGCAGCGATCACTCGACGTCACGCCTTTGACCGGAACGACTTCCAGATTGAGGTCTCTGCTATGGCCGTTGAACTTGACGCGCAAGCCTTCCCTGCGGGCCGGGCGGTCATCATTCTTGGCCTGACGCAGCGCCGTGCGCAAAGGCGCGAGCAAGCCCTCGCGCGCCATCTTCAACAGATTGTGCGTCGCCTTGCCGGGCGGCGCTTCCAGGTAAGGGCTGGTGGAGCCGCGGAACTGCAGGATCTCCCAAGCAGCGTCGACCAGCACGCCCGCCGGAGCGTATTTCTGAAGCAGTATCCGGTCGGCCTCGCGCTGCGCGTCGGTTTCAGAGGAGACGTCTCCGCCGGCTCGGACCGGCTTTCTGGCCGCTTCGACCCTCTCCATCGCGTAAGCGCCCGGCCTGAAGACGTATTGCATCCGGGACGGCGCCGGTTTTTTAGAATAGAGCTTGTGCTTCTCGTCTTCGAGCTTGAACAGATCAGTGAATGAGCCTATCGTCTCCGACGAGCCGAGCAGGAGAACGCCTGAAGGCTTGAGAGCGGAGTGCAGCGCCGGGATGATCTTCTTCTGCAAGATCGGTTCGAAGTAGATCAGCAGATTGCGGCAACTGATCAAGTCTATGTGCGAGAAGGGCGGATCGGTCAGCGCGTTCTGCCGCGCGAAGACGCACATATCGCGGATCGGCTTGCTGATCTGATAGCCCCCGTTATGTTTGACGAAGAATCGGCGCAGCCGTTCGGGCGAGACATCGTTGGTCATACTTTGCGGATAGATGCCTGCGCGCGCCTTCTCAATCGCTTCATTGTTAAGGTCGGTGGCGAAGATCTGGATCGGGACGCGCTCGGCCCGGTCTCCGGCAAACTCCTGAAAGGCGATGGCGATCGAGTATGCCTCCTCGCCGGTCGAGCAGCCAAGCACCCAGAAACGCAGCGGCCCATCGTCGTTGCGCTGCCTGACGAGTTCCGGAAAGACCTTCTCCTTCAAGACTTCGAAGGTCTCCTGGTCGCGAAAGAAACTGGTCACGCGGATGAGGATGTCCTGGTAAAGTCTCTCGACCTCCTCCCTGTGGTCGCGCAAATAGCCGACGTAATCATCCATCCCCTCGATCTTGTGCAGCGCCAGCCGCCGTGTGATGCGCCGCCGAAGAGTGCTGGGTTTGTAATGGCTGAAGTCCGCGCCCGCCACTTTGCGCAATAACTGCAAAATCTGGTTGAAACCTTCGTCGCCGGGCGGCGCCTCCTCGGCGGTCGCCTCCTCATCAGGCTTGACCACTTCTATGGCGGCGACATAAGGATGGCGAGCGATGCGCGCGATCTCCTCGGCGATCCGATCCGGCGGGAGCACAAAATCTACGCACCCGGCGGCGATGGCGCTGCGCGGCATGCCGTCGTAGCGGGCCGAATCCTCATCCTGAGCGAAGGTGATTCCGCCTTCTGCCTTGATCGCTTCCAGTCCGAGCGTGCCGTCCGAAGCCGTGCCCGAGAGGATCACGCCGATGGCGCGGTTGCTCTGCTCTTCGGCCAATGTGCGCAGGAAAAAATCAATCGGATGGCGCTGCCCGCGCGTGTCCTCGCGCGGCAATAGGCGCAGGATGCCCTGCGCGATGGCCATGTTCGCATGACGCGGGATGACATAGATATGATTGGGTTCGACGGCTACGCCTTCCACGACTTCGCTGACTGGCATCGGGGTGGCTTTGGACAACAGCTCGGTGAGGATGCTTTCGTGCGCGGGATCGAGGTGCTGCACCAGGATGAAGGCCATGCCGGTATCGGTAGGCAAATGTTCGAGCAACTGACGGAAGGCTTCCAGACCGCCAGCGGAAGCGCCGATGCCGACGACGGGAAAGGGTTTGTCACGGCTCCTCGGAGTCGGAGAGGTTGCATCCGACTCTGTGCGCGCGACGCGTTTCGCCTTGCGGGTGGAAGTCTTGCTCACTGTCACTTTCTTCGCGGCCACATGAGTCTCCTCTGAGGTGAATGATAGATGAGGCAACTTAGCTTAATGATACTGCAAATGGCCATAAGTGTCAGCAGAAGTGGCCGGTCGACAAATGCTGTAACCTGGCGCGGCGCCGATTCGTAATCAAGCCTGAGATACCGATTTCCATCCATTACAAACATCTATTAGGAGGAAAAGTAATGATGCGCTCTCGTCATGCGAGCCCACGCCTGAAAAAAATGTTGGCATTGATCGTCACGCTCTGCCTGACGCTCAGCGCCGTTCCCGCGCAGAACCGCAAAGCCGATAAGGCTACTGTGCAGGCCGATGATCTGCAGAAGTGGCTGTCTTATCTGGCCTCGGATGAACTCGAAGGGCGCGCCACCTTTTCGGAAGGTCTGGGGCTGGCCGCCGCCTATCTGGTTGATCAACTACGCTCGTGGGGCGTCAAGCCCGGCGGCGACAACGGCTCGTACTTTCAGCGCGTTCGGGTGCTCGGCGTCAAGAGCGCGAATCATTCGACGCTAACAGTTGAAGTGAACGGCCAGACGCGCGTATTCAAAGACGGCGAGGGCATTACTTTTCCCAAAAATGTCGGCGGCAAACGTAGCTTCACCGTGGATCAGATCGAATTCCTCGGCTACGGCCTCGACGCGCCGCTCGCCAATCATAATGATTACGCGGGCAAGGATATGAAGGGCAAAGCCGTCGTCTACCTGGGCGCAAATGGGCCGAAAGGCCTGGGGACCGAGTTTCGTCGCGCGATCTTCGGGCGCGCCCGTTACGCTACCGAGCAACGGCAGGCCGTCGCGAGCATTGGCGTCGGCGGAGGCGGATTCGGCGGAAGACAGGGAGGCGCGGGCGCCGGAGCCGGAGCCTCTGGGGCTGCCGGGGCTAGAGGACCTGGCGGCGCGCGCGGCGTTGAGCAAGGCGATTTCACCACCGTGCAGCAATTGGAACATCCGATTCCGCCGGCGGTGACGGCTCAGGATGATTTTTTTGAATTCCTCTTCAGCAACGCCGACGTCAAATACGCCGAGCTGAAAGAAAAGGCCGCGAAGCAGGAACCGCTCCCGTCGTTCACGCTCAAGGGCGTCAAACTCACCTTTAATCTCGACGCCGATTACCAGGTCGTGCGCACGCAATACACCCGCAACGTCGTCGGTGTTATTGGCGGAATTGATCCGAAACTCAAAGACACTTATGTGCTGTTCAGCGCGCATTACGATCACGTCGGCTATGCCGAAGGCGAAGTCGTACAGGGCGCGCGCCAGGGGGCGGTCGGACCCGTCACTAAAGACGCGGTCGAAGACCGCATCTGGAACGGCGCGGATGACGACGGGTCGGGAACGGTTACAGTTCTGGGTCTCGCCAAGGCCTTCGCCAAAGGGCCGAAGCCGAAACGCTCGCTGATGTTCCTCTGGTTCGCGGGGGAAGAAAGGGGCTTGTGGGGATCGCGCTTTAACGCCGATTATCCGTCAGCGCCTATCGACAAGATCGTCGCCGACCTCAACATGGATATGGTCGGGCGCAACCGCGACGACAAGGCCGAAGAAGCGAACTCGGTCTACCTGGTCGGCTCCGACCGCATCAGCACCGAGTTGCACAACATCACGGTTGATTCCAACGGCAGTCTGGCGAAACCGCTCAAGCTCGATTTCGAGATGAACGATCCTACCGATCTGGAGCAGGTCTATTATCGCAGCGATCATTACAGCTACGCGGCCAAAGGCATCCCGATCGTCTTCTTCACGACGGGGCTTCACCCCGACTATCACCACAACACCGACAGCGTTGATAAGATCAACTTCGAGAAGATGGCGCGCATCGGGCAGTTGGTTTACGAGACCGGAAGCCGCGTGGCCAATCTCGATCACGCCCCTGTGCGCGACAACCGCGGGCCGCGCGTCGGTAAAGGCAGCGCAGGAAAGATAGCGGAGGAAACCGGCAAGTAGAGGCGGTATCTCGCGAAATTTGACCAGGAATGACCAATATCAAATCTCAAATGACAAATGGAAAATTGTACTCTCCGTAGATTTCGTGACCTAGTGAGAGCAGACAATTTCAACAATCACCCATCCATATCTCCCTGTCCTGCATTCTCCTCGGATTCGCCGATAGGAAAATGCAGGAAAGGAAGATTATGGTATTCTGCCGAAGACATTCCGATAAGAATCCCATGAGGAAACACGAAATTATGCAAAAACGGACATCAATCGTTTCGCGCAATGCCCTGGCAATTGCGCTTGCGACCATTCTCAGCCTCGGCGGCGTCGCGCCAACGAACACTAGCGCGCAAGACCGCTTGAAAACGATGCCCGGCTATGAGCAGTATCAGAAGATAAATCGCGAGATTCTCGGCTCGGTCAAACTGGGGGCGCTCTCGGTGGTCTGGAAAGACGGAGGTCAGGCCTTTGAATATCGCAAAGACGGCAAAGCCTATCGCTACACCATCGCCACTCGGACGAAGGCGGAAGTGGCGCCGACCGGAGAGAACGACCCGCCTCCGCCGGGGGCGCCCGGAGGCCGCCGTCGTGAAGCTGGCGGCCCCGAGCGGGGGCGCCAATTCAATTTGGCCGTCTCGCCGGATGAAAAACTGAAAGCCTTTTACCGCGACCGCAATCTATGGCTGAGCGATCCCAGCGGCGGCGGCGAGACCGCCATCACGACGGACGGCAATGAGAAGACGCGCGTCAAAAATGGCTCGGCGAGTTGGGTCTACGGCGAGGAGTTGAACCAGAACACAGCCATGTGGTGGTCGCCCGGCAGCAAGAAGATCGCCTTCTACCGCTTCGACGAGAGCTCCGTTCCTGATTACTTCCTGCAGCTCGATCAGACCAAGCTGCAGAGCAAGATGGACATCGAAGCTTATCCGAAAGCGGGCGCGCCCAATCCGATAGCCGATCTGTTCATTTACGACATCGATACGAAAAAGACCGTTCGGGTCGATGCCCGCGACGGAAAGCCGTTCGACAATGCCGTCATCGGCCACTACGTCTTTAACGTTTCGTGGTCGCCAGACGGAAGCGAACTGCTCTGCAACCGGACCAACCGGCGGCAGAACATCCTGGAATTTACCGCCTGCAATCCTGAGACCGGCAAATGTCGCGTCGTCGTGCGCGAAGAGTGGCTGCCGAGCTGGACCGACAACCATCCGGCGATGCGTTTCCTGAAGGACGGCAAACGATTCATCTGGACTTCGGAGCGCACGGGCTGGCGCAATCTCTATCTATACGATCTGAGCGGCAAGCTGCTGGCGCCGTTGACCAATCACCAATTCGAGGTCGCCAACATCGTCCGCGTGGACGAAGCGACCGGAACGCTCTACTACATGGCGCGCAGCGGCGACAATCCTATGAAGCTGCAATTACACCGCGTCGGTTTAGACGGCAAAGGAGACAAACGGCTTACCGACCCGGCCTTCAATCACACGGTGGACGTCGCGCCTGACGGCAAACACTTCATTGACGTGGCGCAGACGCACGACTCGCCACCCGCGACGCGACTCGTGGACGCCGAGGGCGTCGTCGTCGAAGAGCTGGCGCAGAGCGACGCGACCAGATTCGATCAGCTCGGCTTGAAGCGCGTGGAGTTGATCAAGTACAAAGCCGCGGACGGCGTGACGGATTTGCAAGGACTGCTGTATTTCCCGTCCAACTTCGATCCGAACAAAAAATACCCTCTGTTACTTAGCGTCTACGCAGGCCCCGCAACCAACGGGGCGCGAGAGACCTTCACCCTGCCGAACCCGCTCACCGAATACGGCTTCCTGCTGGCGACGCTCGATTCGCGCAGCGCCGGCGGGCGCGGCAAAAGGTTCCTCGACGCCATCTACATGAAACTCGGCGTGGTTGAAATGGACGATCAGGCGGCGGGCGTCAAATCGCTCTGGAGCAGACCCTACGTCGACAAGACTCGCGTCGGCGTCTTCGGCGCGTCATACGGCGGCTACGCTTCGGCGATGCTCCTGCTCCGCCATCCCGACGTCTTCCAGGCCGCGTCCGCTTCTTCTGCCGTGACCTCGTGGTATCACTACGACTCAATCTACACCGAGCGTTATATGTGGATTCCGCAGGAAAACAAGGAAGGTTATGAGGCGGGCAGCGCCATGAATTACGCCGACAAATTGAAAGGCCGTTTGATGATTTATTACGGCACCGCGGACAACAACGTCCACCCGAACAACTCGATGCAGCTCATCCAGGCGCTGCAAAGAGCGGGCAAAAGCTTCGAAGTTCAGGTCGGCCCCGACGTCGGACACTCCTCCGTCCGGCAGGATCGGATGATGGAGTTCTTCATCGAGAATCTGGTGTTGAACGGCGGGAGGCCATAGGAGGCTCAACGCGAAGTTTCAAAACGGTGAATGATCAAAGGGACGAAGAGAGTTGAAATTCTCTTCGTCCCTTTGTCCTTTTGAATTGAACAATGTGTCTAACGCGCGGCGCTGTTTCAGAACGTCACGCGCAAACCGAGTTGTAGCAACCGATTTTGCTGTAATCGCAAGCGCGTTGCGCGGCTCAATTCCGCAGTCCCGCGCGGATCGGCGACGTAATCGAAATTAAGTGACCCGAAGGTCGCGCCGAGGCCGCTGTAGCTTCCAAGGCCAGTGTGATTGAAGACATTGAAGACATCGAGGCTCGGTTCGATGGTGACCTTCTCCTTGATCTTGACCGGCCGCGAGATGCGCGCGTCGAGATTGATCAGGTTCTCGAAGGGCCAGGGATTGGTCTCCGGTATCAACGCGATCGGCTTGACCGTCGCGCCGAGCGTGCGGAGTTGCGCTTCCGTGAAGATGCCGGCGTTCACCAGCGCCTGCCCGGCGGGCGTGAGATGGCCGGCAAAGTTATTATTGAAGTCGGTGAGGATTTGGTTGAGCTGCTTGAAGCTCTTGATCTTCCGCCCGAGATCACGAATGTTCGTGCCGGGCAGCAGATCGCCAGTGCGCCCGTCGCCGTCGAGATCGGTGGTGAAGATGCCGTTCGCTGAGGCGAAGGTATCCAGGAATGGTACCGTCAGATTCGAGGCGACCGCCGTGCGGAAGCTCCAAATCTGGTTGATGCGGAATCCGAACGGCACGGTCATCAACGCGCCCGCGGTGAAGATGTGCGTGCGGTCGTTGCCGGTCGGGCCGTAAGCGCCGTTGATGTTGTCGTTGAAGGTCGCCGCGCCGTCAAATTCGAGGCTGTTCTGGCCGCTGGTGGCGGTGGCCCGCGAGAGCGCATAGGAGACCGTGTAGTTCATCTCGCGCAGAAAATGGCGCAGCCGGCTATCAGCGCCAGTATTCATCCGCCCGTCCAGCTTCACCTGCAAGCCCTGATAGAGCGAGAAGCCGCCGGTGACGATGCTCGCCAGATCGAAATCCTTGGTAAGGCCGGTGAAGATGTTGTTCGTCCCAGTGCCTAGATTGAAGTTGGCGATGTTGGCTTTGGGATTGGCGGTTAAAAATGCGTCAATCGCGGCCGCGTTCAGATTCGCCACCGGGATGTTGAGGGTCTTGGCGACTTGCGAGCGCGCCGCCGTGGCGTCCAGCGTGCGCGCGGCGGAGCGGCGTTCGTAATCGTTGGTGACATAAGGCAATCCAACGCCCCGGATGCGCACGTAATCCGCCGAGAGCACGAGGTTTTGTCGCAACTCGCGCTGCACGCCGATGCTGAATTGCATTGAATACGGAATCTTGTATGTGCCGGGGAAGACGTTCGAGTTGCCGACGCCCCGGTTGACGATGAAAGCCTGCGCCGGCGAGTTGGGATCGAACTGGAAATTGGCATATGCCTGCCGCATCACCAGGTGCGCACGCTCGATGATTGGGAGCACGTCGCGAATCGGGCGGCCAATCAGCGAAGAGTAGTTGCCGCCGGGGAAGCCGCCGATGTCGATGCCCACGCCGTCCGGCCCGTGCAGGAAGGTGTTGCTCGAGGTCTCCGGGCCGATGCCGGGCGGCGTGCGTGGAAACGAATCGAAGATGCCGTTGTTCCCGATGTTCATTTCGTAGGTGAGATAGAAGCCGCCGCGAATGCTCGTTTTGCCGCTGCCCGTCGGATCCCAGGCGAAGCCGACCTGTGGGCTGAAAGCGGTCGGCGGGAACTCCGCGATCTTGCCCAGCTTAGGATCGCCGTAAACGGCGAGTTGCGGCAACTCGCGCGCCGTGCCGTTGAAAAATCCCGTGTCGTACTCCCAGCGTGTGCCCAGGTTGAGCGTCAAGCGTCGCGACACTCGCCATGAATCACCCGCGTACCATGCGACGCGCGTGTTGCGGTGCCCGCCAAACGGCAGATTGTGCGCCGGTTCGGCGGAGAAGAAGCCGGTGGCCGATCCGGTAGAGAAGCTACTGAGCGGATAAGCGAAGGGGTCTTCCCGCAAGGACTCCGGAAGCGCCGCGCGTGTCTGGGCGTTGAATGTCCCGGTGATCGCCAGGACGCCCGCGAAACTGGCGAAGCCGCCCAGCACAATGCGATTGACCTCACCGCCGTATCGAAACGTGTGATTGCCGCGCACGTAACTGCCGTCGTACTTCGACTGATAGTTGTCCTGATAGGATTGTTGCGGCGCCAGGCTATTCGGCCCAAGACTGAATGTGCCGACGGTTAGTCTGTATGGCGTGCCCTGCGGCGCCTCTAAGAAAGTAAAGGGGTCGATCTCCTGGCTTTGAATGCGATTGTTGAAGTTATTGTAGCCGAAGCGCAGCGAGTGCGACGTCCGCGCGCCGGTGATGTCCGCGCCGATTGTGTGCCGGTTCGTCCAGTTGACGTTCTGGAACGGCGAGTTCGCGTTGCCGCCGGTCGAAAGGTCGTCGCTGTAGCCGTGGCTGTAGAAGAGCTTCACACGGCTGTTGAGCGCGAAGTCGAGCTTGTTGGTTGTGAGACGAATGCCGACCGGCAGCGCGGCGTTGCCGTTGAGCTGCGGGAAGTTGGTGTCGGTGACGATGCTTTGCTGGGTCTGATACGTGCGCTCCCAGTTCGAAAAGAAGAAGAGCCTGTCTTTGATGATCGGGCCGCCGAATTGATAACCCACTTGATGGCGATCGAAGGGCGTGTTTTCCGTTTGAAAACCGAGCCGCGCGCCGAGGTCTTGATTGCGGAAGAAGTAAAACCCGCTGCCATGGAATTGGTTGCTCCCGCTGCGCGAGACTATGCTGACCGCGCCGGAAGTTGTCAGCGAGGTCGAGAGATCGAACGAGGCGCGCGACAACTGGAACTCCTGCACGGCGTCGGTCGAGATATTGCCCGTGGTCGTTCCTACGTTCTCGTCTGTAATGTCAATGCCGTCGATCTGCACGCGACTCGCCCGGCCGGAGCTGCCGTTGACGGTGACCGCGCGGTAGGCATTGGCTTTGGTCGGGTCGATTGAGTTGCCGTCCCTGACCACAACGCTCGGTTGGAGCGCGGCCAGATCGAGGAAATTGCGGCCGTTGAGCGGCAGGCTTATGATTTTCTCCTGCGTCACCACGCCGTCAACCGTCTGGCGACTGGTGTCGACTTGCAACTGCGCGGAGGTCCCCTCCACCTGCACCACTTCGGTCGACGATCCAACTGTCAGGGAGAGATTGGCCGACGACATCTGGCCGGTCTGGACAATCAGATTATTGATGGCGCCGGCGGCGAAGCCACTCCGCTCGACTCGCACGCTGTAGCCGCCCGGCGGCAGCGAGCGCGCGACGAAGTAACCTTCATTATTGGTCGTCAGGTTGATGGTACGGCCTGTGGCTGTGTGTGTGAGCGTGACATTGGCGCCTGAGACCACCGCGCCGTTCTGGTCGATAATTGTTCCTTCGATGGCGCCTGTAGGTTGTTGCCCATTCACGGTCAAAACGGTAAATAGCAGGCACACTGCTAGATTGGTCAATATAGAAGTGATCGTTGAGCGTCTCATAGAACCTCCATAGATTTTGTATACAGTATTGTGGTCGAGTTTTCGACTCGCGAGAATACGCAAAGCTATGTCTGAGTACGCACTGAAGCCGAGCGCCTCATTTGGAGACTTCCTTTTAGTACTATTGTTTGATTGGAACTCCTGGATGTTACTACAACATACTTAAATATCAGGTTACGGATTCCTGGTATTTCAAGGTTGGCATGAGGGGATTTCAAACGAGAGCTGAGCATTTTGTTGTTTATTTTCCAGTATTTTGAAAAATCGCAAGTCCCGCCACGAAGCAACGAGCGAAAAGGCATCGCAATACCGACTCCCTCTTCGGAGTGGTCAGGATTTCTTGAATGGTCTGGATTATGGCCGGACGTATAGATCTTCCGGAAGGATGTAAGAGATGAATGGCATGGTTCTTTCAGGAGTACTTTTCATATTGTTGTGGCAAGGCCAGCCACAATCCATCAAAGCGCCAATCCGAAGGCTTCCGCCGAGAGCTTTTCGCCAATTGCCGGCTGCCATTGTCGAGAATCTGGAAGCTCGGAAATGCTTGATCCCTCAGTATCCCTATGAAAAACCGCTGCACAACGTCATTCGTGGGTCTTTCACCGGCGCGAAACGAAACGAGTGGGCGGTGTTGTGTTCACGCAGAGGAACTTCATCTATCCTGGTCTTCCAAGCAGACTCGGCGAAGCTGGTTGCGGAGATCGCCGCCGCAAAGGACGACATTTTTCTACTTAGCGTCGCCGACCGATAAGAGCGCTCAATCTCCACCCCGCTGGGGTTTCGATTGAGAACTGCTATCGTAGCGTTCCTACTTCAACGACCGCCTATCGGCAATCTCCACAGGCGTTGTATTCGGGTCCGCTCGACCCTATTAACCAATGCAATATGTTTGCATCAGACATTTTCTCTACTTCAGCGTTCAAACTTTTATCCGGCAGACTTCCTGCCGAAACCGCCAAATTTGAGTTTCAAAGAGCCGCAACGGTGGCCTTCGATAGCATTTTTAGCTCAGGATCGAAGCAAAGCCGTTCGTGTTGCAACGATTATACCATGATTCATTGCCGGAACGCTGCCGGTTGACGAGAAAAATTTACGGCTCTCGGTCTTCCGGCATTCGCCATCCAGACCGGAGGGGTATTCGCCGCCCCTCCGGGACAGGTTCATAGCAAGGAAAGCTGTATTTTTCCAGGGTAATCTCCGCGGTCGGCAAAGATTACATAATCGAACACTACAAGGCGTATGACGGGCCTAAACCGCCCCCGATCACTCATCAAGGAATCGACGACGCTTTTGCGGAAAAAGCGTCAGTCGTCAGGTACTTCTATCGCGGCAAATGGCTTGAGCTGCAAGGCGCGGATTGATTCGGACGCCACGCTTCACTTCCCCGCCGTGACGTAATCGTTCAAATACCGCCGCAACTTGTCGCGGTTGTTCTTGCGGTATTCGGCATAATCGCGGGCGATTCCTTCGTCCGCCATCGCCAGCAAGACGTAGGCTTCGATCAACCCCTCACGGTGCAACTTCAACAGATTGGCGATTGACGCATCGAGAGAGCTTTCTTTGAGTTTACCATCCTTCAATTGACTCTCGACGCTTTCGGCCATCACGCGCAGCGATTCGGATTCTTCGCGCAGGCTGTGGCGGTATTTCTTCTCATTCGGGAACGCTTCGGAGAATTTCTTCTCGGTCATCCACGCGGCGCGCCCGATGCTGTATATAATCCAGGCGTCTGCTCCGTCCTTCTTCTCCGATGGATTGACGAAGACGCTGATGTTCTGATCGTCTTTCTTCTGGACTGAAGAGGTCGGGATATCGATGCGCGGGTGGCTGAGTTGAATCTGGCTGAGATCCGCCCAATTCCCCAGAAACTGCCACGTCGCTCTCGTGTAAGGCTGGGCGATTACGCCCTCGACCAATTTCTCTTTCGCATCTTTCAGGTTCTTCTCGCGCATCAACACATTTCCCCAATAGCGGTAAGCCGTGTCGCGGTCGGGATCAATGGCGACAGCGCGCGCGTAACTTTCGTACGCCTTATCGTTCTTGCCCATCTTGTAGTAAGCGTCGCCGATAAAGAGCGGCGCTTCGTAAAGTTTCGGTTCGAGCTTCAGCGCGCGCTCGTAATGCTCGATGGCGCGCTCCATATCGCCTTTGGCGAAAGCCGCTTCACCTTCCATTAACTCTTCCTCGGCGGGCGTGCGCTTTTCTGACGAAGCAAGCGTGGGCATATTGCCGTCAGCCGGAATATATTCGAGCATCAATTGAATGCGCTCGCTGTTGGCGCCGAGTTCTTTTGCGCGCTCGACGAACGATCGCGCGCGGAGAAATTCCTTTTTGCGTTTCTCAGGATCTTTCTCGGACGTGGCTATTACGGAGATGGCATAGGCGAGAGATTCAAGGACGACCGTGTCGTCCGGTTTGGCCGCATGCAACTTTTCGAGAATCGGCGTCGCCTCCGGCATTTTGTTCGCCTTAACCAGCTCAAGAGCGCGTTTGAGTTCGGCTTCGTAATCGGGCTTTTCCTGCGCGAACAATAGCGCAGGACTGCTCAAAAGCAATGCTGACAGGGCAGCGAAGCAGAGAAGGGCGTTCAGAACAGGACGACGGTTTTTCATAGGTTTTCCTCCCGGATCGGACAGCGAATTGATCCAGGGCGTAGTGAAATGCGTCTGTGGATCGGCGCCGCGAGCGGTAGCGAGCGCGTTTCAGGTTGGGCTGCGCTCGCTACCGCTCGCGGCGCTGATTTCCTCCCGGATCAGATAGCAAATCGATGTACGGCGTATTGGTAAGACGCCTGAAACAAGAACGTGTTCCCAAGAAAACTTTGCGATGTGAGTAATCGAGGCGGCGCAGCATAACACAAATAATGCTGTAACCCCGCCCGTCGACAATCCGTAATCATAGCCGAGACAAAAACTTCCATCCATTCCGAAACCATCAGGGGGAATCAACCTATGCGGCATCGTCACAATTTGAACCGTCACGCCCAACCCTTCCTTGTCGTCGCGCTATGCTTCAGTCTGGTATTAATGCCAACCGGCCTGCTCGCTCAGGACAACAAGGCTCCTAAACCCGATCAGGACAACCATGTGCGCAAAGCCAATTATGAGTTGGCCGCGCGTTGGACTTCGCAGAAGGTCGGCAAACTGGTCTTCGACACTTCGGTCACGCCACGTTGGCTGGAGACCGGGGACCGCTTCTGGTATAGCTATGAAACCAGCCAGGGAAAGAAGTTCTACATTGTTGACCCGCCGCGCAAGACCAAAGCGCCGCTCTTCGACAACGCCAAAATGGCGGCGATGCTGACCAACTTGACGCGCATCCCGTATGACGCGCAGCACCTGCCGATCAACACAATCAAGTTCGTCAAGAAAGATTCCGCCCTTCAATTCGATGTCTCAGTCCCAAGGGACGCTGACATCCCAGGCGCTAAGAAAGAGCTTCAAATAGACACCAAAGCCGAGCAGGGCAGAAGCGGAGAGGACAAAGAACAGGACGACCCGGAGCAGGTCAGGGGCGGCCAAGATAGGGCGCGGCGGGAACAACCGCCGCCGCCAAGAAACAAGATTATCTACTTTGAATACGATCTGGCGACGGCCAAACTCACTCTGCTCGAAAATTTCCAGCCGCCCCGCAAACCGCGCTGGGCGTCGATCTCGCCCGACGAGAAGACCGTCGTCTTCGCGCGCGGCCACAACCTGTTTATGATGGACGCCGAGAATTACGCCAAAGCTCAGAAGAAAGAAGACGACGCCTCGATCGTCGAGACCCAGATTACCACCGACGGCGAAGAGCATTTCGGCTATGCCCGCCGCCTTACCGAAGAGGAGAAGCGGGAGATCAGGACCGGAGGCAAAGATAAATCTCCACGCGTCCCGGCGATCACGATCAACTGGTCTAAGGACTCGCGCAAATTCGCCGTCAACCGAATCGACCAGCGCAAGGTCGCCGATCTCTGGGTGATCAATTCACTCGCCCAGCCTCGGCCGACGCTCGAAACCTATCGCTACGCCATGCCGGGCGAAGTCAATGTCCCGCAAGCCAACCTGGAAGTCTTCGACCTCGCATCAAAGGCGCGCGTCATTGTCAAAGCCGACAAGTTCAAGGATCAAACACTCGCGATCTCGACCGCCCGCGTCACGGCCCTCGAACGAGAGCGCGCCAGAACTCTGAGAGTCGAACGCGGCGACCAGGATCAACAAGATCAACAGCAGCAGCAGCAGCAGCAGCAGCAACAGCAGCGGGGGCCTGGGGGGCAGCAGGTCGAGCCTAAGTGGCTGAGCGACACGTCGGACAAACTATATTTCAGCCGCACCAGCCGCGACATGCACCGCGTTGACATCTGCGTCGCCGACACCGCGACGGGTGAAGTTAAGACGCTGATTGAAGAGCGGTTGAACACCTACATCGAAACCAAGCCGCTCTGGCTGGTCAACAACGGGCAGGAGCTGATCCATTGGTCGGAGCGCGACGGATGGGGGCATTATTATCTCTTCGACGGCAGCGGCGCATTGAAGAACCAGATCACCTCCGGCGAGTATTACTGCGACACCATCGAGGGGGTTGATGAAAAGACGCGGACCATCTTCTTCACCGCCAATGGCCGCGAAGCGGGGGAAGACCCATATTACGACCACTTTTACCGTGTCGGCCTCGACGGCGGCGGTCTCAAATTGCTCGATCCGGGCGACAGCTCGCACGCGGCGCAAGAGTCGGATTCGGGCAAGTATTTCGTGGACAATTCCTCGCGGGTCAATTGCGAGCCGAAGTCAACGCTCTACGATCAACTGGGTAATGTGGTGATGGAACTGGAAAAGACCGATCTGGCGGTGTTGGCGGAGGCTGGGTTCAAGTTCCCCGAGCCCTTTAAGGTCAAAGCCGACGACGGCGTTACCGACCTTTACGGCGTGATGTACAAGCCATTCGATTTCGACCCGAACCGGAAGTATCCGATCATCGCCTACGTCTACCCCGGCCCGCAGACCGAGAGCGTGACCAAGACGTTCACGCCGCGCAATGACCGAGTCGCCCTCGCCCAGTTCGGCTTCATTGTTATAGAGGTCGGCAATCGCGGCGGCAATCCGCAGCGGTCGAAGTGGTACCACAACTACGGCTACGGCAACCTGCGCGATTACGGGTTGGCCGACAAGAAGACCGCCATCGAACAACTGGCCCGCCGCCATCCGTTTATTGACATTGACCGCGTCGGCATCTACGGCCATTCGGGCGGCGGTTTTATGTCAACCGCCGCGATGCTGATCTATCCGGACTTCTTCAAAGTGGCCGTTTCCTCCTCCGGCAACCACGAGAACAACATCTACAACAAGGCCTGGAGCGAGAAGCACCACGGCGTCAAAGAAGTCACGGACAAGGACGGCAATATCAAATTCGAATACAGCATCGAAAAGAACTCCGAGCTGGCCAAGAATCTGAAAGGGCATCTGCTGCTGGCGACAGGCGATATAGATGACAACGTGCATCCGGCTAACACGCTGCGAATGGCCGACGCGTTGATCAAGGCGAACAAGCGGTTCGACTTCTTTATGATCCCCGGCAAGCGCCACGCCTACGCCGACGCGACCAACTACTTTTTCTGGATTCGCGCGGATTATTTCTGCCGGCATCTGTTGGGCGACGCGGCGGAGAGCGTTGACATGATCGAACTCAATAAAGAAAGAGAGCAGTCCGGCGAAAGGGGAAGAGGACGATAGTTCAACCACGGGAGACACGCATTGGTATCTACGCATGTTCTGAGATTAGTTCTTCTCGCGGCTTTGCCGCCCGATGTGCGGAAGTGGCTATGCCCTTCCGCACATCGGGCGGCAAAGCCGCGAAGAGTAGCCATAAAAAACGTAGATACCAATGGGGGCCACGGGGCGTCACGGGGATGGCTGTGGTTACTGCCTTTCCCCGTGACGCCCCGTGATCCCCGCGGTTCGATCTGTTTTAACGCGACGCCGTCGAGGCGCTCGGCTTCAGCCACTGATCGAACCAGTCGAGCACGGTCTTGTACCAAAGCTCGCTGTTCTGTGGCTTCAGAACCCAGTGGCCCTCATCCGGGTAATAGAGCAGTTTCGACGGCACGCCCTTGCGCTGCAGCGTCGAGAACAGTTGCAGCCCTTCGCCGACTGGCACGCGGTAATCCAACTCGCCATGAACGACCAGCGTCGGCGTCTTGAATTTTTTAGCGCTCAGGTGCGGCGACCATTTTGTGTAAAGCTCCGGGTTATCCCAAGGCGTGCCTTTGAACTCCCAATCGGCGAACCACAGCTCTTCGGTCGCGTACATGCTGGTCAGGTTGTAAACGCCGGCGTGGGAGACCAGCGCTTTGAAACGATCCGTGTGGCCGAGAATCCAGTTGATCATGTATCCGCCATATGAGCCGCCCGCCGCGCCCATGCGGTTCGGATCGACGTAGCCAAGCTTGATCAGGTGATCTACGCCTTTCATCAGGTCTTCGTAAGCGGCGCCGCCCCAATCGCCGCTGATCTCTTCGGTGAAGGCCTGGCCGTAACCGGTGGAGCCGTGCGGATTGATCAAAACCGTGACGTACCCGCGCGCCGCCCACATCTGATAGTTCCAGCGGTACCCCCACGAATCGAGCCATGCGCCCTGCGGCCCGCCGTGGATGAGCAGGACCATCGGGTATTTTTTCGTTTTGTCGAATTGCGGTGGCTTGATGATGAATCCGTGAATCACAGCCGCTTTGCCTGGGCCAATATCTGTTGACGCTTTCAACTTCCCGAGTTTTGCCGTGCGAACGACAGGCGTTTTCGCGCCTTCGTATTCAAAATCTTCCGCCGGATTGAGATCGAGTTGCGCCATCAATGCGGCGTTGGTTTGGGTGAGTTGGCGGGCCCCGCTCCCATCACTATTGGCCGCGAAGACTTCGGCAGGCGTCGTCAAACTCGACCGCGTGAAGGCCAACGTCTTGCCGTCGGCAGAAATACTCAAGCCCGCGCTTGATGAATCAACGTTTGGCAGTGAACCTGGAACGCTAGATTTGATGTAGGGCTTACCGGTCGAGTTGAAGATAAGTGGAACAAAAATCTTTTCAATGCCATCTCCTTGCCATACCCAAATTGTTTCGCGGCCAAAGTCTTCCACTGATAAATAGATTCTTTGGCTATTCGGAGCCCAGACAAACTCGCCCACCCATCGGTCGAAACCGGTCGAAAGCTCTTTCGACGTTCCCGCCTTGCGGTCGTAGAGCATCAAGCGGAAACGATCGGATTCATAACCGTTGCGCTCCTGTGATCGGTACGCGATGTATTTGCCGTCGGGCGAGTAACGCGGCGTGGTGTCGGAGCCGGGATTATTGCCGGTGATTCGTTTAGCCTCGCCACCGCCGACCGAAACGATGAATAGATCGTTGTTGGTGCTGGTGGCTTCGACTTTGTCGGTGTTACACGCATAAACGATCTCGCTCGAATCGGGGGCGAAATCGAAAGCCGTCGGATCGCCCAGACTGAACGGCGGCACATCGTGATCGCCCGGAGTCAAATC
Organism: Blastocatellia bacterium; assembly: GCA_035714085.1. Lineage (GTDB taxonomy): Bacteria > Acidobacteriota > Blastocatellia > RBC074 > RBC074 > JAJVID01. Next base: position 21,185 of record DASTMP010000455.1, on the reverse strand, counting down.
TTTCGGCTCGCTTCCAGAACCGCCGGCCTCGCTCGAAACGACGAACAGGTGCGAGCGTTTGCCGCGCTTGAATGAATCCCAGTGGCGAAATAGCAACCGGTCGGCGATGACGGCTTTGACCTTGCTCTTTTCCTCGGCTTCGCCGCGTTTGGCCACGCAATTCAAGCTCCCGCAATCGGGATAGACGTCGGTCGTGAACGCGAACATCTTGCCATTCGGCGACCAGATAAACTCGCTGACGCCTTCGGGAACGCTCGTGACTTTGCGAGGAATCGTTTCATTAGAATTTTCGCCGCCGACCACGAAGATCTGCGGCGCGCCTTCACGCGTCGAGAGAAACGCGAACCGTGCGCCGTCCGGCGACCATCGCGGCGAATAATCGTTCTTGTCCGAATTGACCGGTTGCTGCGGCGAGCCGCCCGAAGTCGGGACGACCCAGACGCTGCGCTTGCCGCGATTGAGATTTTTATCGACGTCCGTGACGGTGTAAGCGACGCGCGAGCCGTCGGGCGAAATCTGGGCGTCGCTGACGCGTTTAATCGCCATCAGATCGTCGAACGTCATCGGGCGTTTTGTTTGAGCGTATGCCGCTAGACTCATGAGCGCGGCCACAAAGAGCGCCAATCCGGCCTTGAACGAAGCTTTCATAAAAACTCCTCCAGTTTTTCTGAAAATATTATCCGCGAGGTTGCGCGATTATAGCACTCGCCACAATAATTCAACCCACCGCTCTGGTGTCAGAACTCATTTACAAAGTGAGCTTATTTCAAAAGAATCCCAAAGGACGTATGGCAAGATGCGAATCACGATTGCGATATTACTGTCCGCGATTACTGCGCTGAGCCAATCGACTCAGCCGAAATACGATCTGCTGCTGAAAAACGGCCACGTCATTGATCCGAAGAACAACATCGACGAGACGCGAGACGTGGCGATCTCGAAAGGCTTGATCGCCGCCGTCGAAAAGAACATCGCCCCAACGACCGCGGTCAAAGTGATCGACCTCAAAGGTCTGTACGTCGCGCCGGGCCTGGTCGACATCCACGTCCACGTCTACGCCGGCGCCGGAGGGCGCTCCTACACCGGCGACCTGAGCGTCTATCCCGACGGGCACAGCTTCCGCGGCTGCACGACGACGATGGTTGACGCAGGCACATCGGGCTGGCGCAATTTCGAGGACTTCAAGCAACGAGTGATCGACCGCGCCAAGACCCGCGTCTTCGCCTTCATCAACATCGTCGGCAATGGGATGGGCGGCGGCGAGATCGAACAGAACACCGAAGACATGGACCCGCAGCATACGGCGGAGATGGCGAAGAAATATCCGGAGGTCATCGTCGGCTTCAAGACCGCCCATTACGCCAAACCCGATTGGACGGCCATCGACCGCGTCCTCGAAGCGGGCCGATTGGCCAATCTGCCGGTGATGGTTGATTACGGCCAGGTGCTGCCCGAACGACCGCACGAGGTGTTTTATTTGAAGAAGATGCGCCCAGGCGACATCTACACCCACATTTACCGCAAGTTCGATCCGACGCTCGACGAAAACGGCAACGTGCGCGCCTACCTGTTCGAGGCCAAGAAGCGCGGCGTGATCTTCGACGCAGGGCACGGCGGCGGCAGCTTCGTCTGGCGCTACGCCGTGCCCTCGATGAAGCAGGGCTTCGCGCCCGATTCGATCTCGACCGACCTCCACGTGGGCAGCATGAACTCCGGGATGAAGGATATCGTCAACGTGATGTCGAAGTTTTTAAACCTCGGCATGCCGCTTCAGGAGGTCATTTTGAAATCGACATGGAATCCTGCGAAGGAGATCCACCGGGAGAAGTTCGGCCATCTGACCGTGGGGGCGCCCGCCGACATCGCGATCTTCAGCCTCGAACGCGGCGACTTCGGCTTCGTCGACACCGACAAGATGCTGATGAAAGGCTCGCAGCGGCTGGCGTGCGAGATGACCTTGATGGGCGGCAATGTGATGTGGGACTTGAATGGGCGCTCCAGTGAACCGTGGGAGAAGAGGTAGTGGGAAGAGAGCGGGTGAGGGGGAGAGCGGGACAGCGGGTGAGGGGGGACAAGGAGACAAGGAAACAGCGTGATCAAAACCTCTCCCACTCTCTCGCTCCCTCGCTCCCCCGCTCTCCTCCTCTCCCACTCCCCCAGAGTCCTCATTTCTCCATTCGCAAAAGGCCGAATGCTTCGGGCACATGGTAGTTGTCGCTGCCCGTCGGCTGCCACGCGATGCGTTTGCGATTGGGAGGCGGGCCCTGGAAGCGGTAAAAGTTGATGCGCAGTTCCTGGCCGGCCTGCGGTTTCCGTTTGTCGATCTTGTCAATCGGGATGCGCATCTCGCCGTACCAGATCTTCTTGTCGGCGACGATACGGGCCTTCACCTCAAAGCCTGAATTCCATTGCCAGTCGTGATTGAATGGCGTGGAGCCGCGGTCGATATCCAGATCGACCCATTCGCCGTGCGGGGAGACCTGAAATTCGGCGTAGCGTTTGATGTTCTGGAAGTCGGCGCCGATGAAGACTTCGGCGACGTCCCACTCCCAAAGCTTGTTGGTCTCGGTCGTGGTTGAAGGATCGGGTTTCGAGTAGAGTTCTTCATACGGACAGATAAAAAACAGGTAAAGATCCTTGTCCGTCCAGCGAGAACGAATTTCTGTGCGATGGCCAGGCGTCAAATCGCCGAGCGGCCCGCTCGTGGCGATCACGCCTTTGATCTTCTTCCACTCCCCGGAATTCGGGTCGGCGGTCAACGCGAAATCGGATTTTGAGTAAAAGCTTTTGATCGTCTTCGAATCGTCCTGTGCGGAGGCTCTGATCGCGCAGAGGCAGAACAGAACCGCCGCCATTGAAAGCAGTGTTCTTTTCATAATTTCTCCCCGAAGTCGAAAACCCAGATTTGAGATGTTGATTTGCGAGCGCATCATGCCTCCATCAATTCGATTTGTCATCATCCCGGCGGTATCTATGCCACAGAGCCAGAAAGACGGAGCGACTGGGCGACTGAGCGACTGGGCGACTGGGCGAAAATCCCCCCCCGTCCCCCCGTCCCCCCGTCCCCCCGTCTCTCTATCCCTCCTTCTCTCCCTCTCTCTGTCTCTGTGGCTCTGTGGCTCTGTGGCCGGTTCATATGCGCCAAAGATGCGGCGTTACGAGGAGAGTCGCGTCTCGATGGGTTGCGTTTACACGGTCGTCAGTTATGGCCGCGACCTGGCGCGGCTTCGAGAGGCCGCCGCCGCCGCTCTCGATGAAGTCGATCGCATCGACAGGTTGATGAGCAATTACAAAAAAGATAGCGAGCTTTCACGCCTCAATCGGGAGGCGGCGAAAGCGCCCGTCAAGGTCGATCACGAACTATTCGACTTCATCGCCGAATGCCTGCGTTACGGCCGCGAATCGGAAGGCGCTTTCGACATTACGGTCGGCCCTCTGATGAAGGCATGGGGATTTTTTCGGGGCGAGGGCCGAATGCCCAGCGAAGCCGAACTGTCCCTCGCCCGAAATAGCGTCGGCTATCAACACGTCATCTTGAATCAGAAAGACGGGACTATCTTTTTCGATAAAACTGGCGTCGAACTCGACCTGGGCGGAATCGCGAAAGGTTACGCGGTTGACCGCGCCGTGGCGGTGTTGAAACAATGCGGCGTCACGAGCGCGCTCCTAAGCGCCGGTGGCAGCACGACCTATGCGCTGGGCGCGCCGCCCGGCAAACCAGCCTGGGAGATCGAGGTTCAAGATCCGCTCGAGCGCGACAAGATCGCGACAAGAGTTCGATTGAAAGACCGGGCGTTGTCGGTGTCGGGAAGTCAAGAGAAGTTTTTCGAGCTTAACGGCGCGCGCTATTCACACGTGATGGACCCGAGGACTGGACGGCCTGTGCAGGGCGTTTTGAGCGTCGCGGTCATAACCGCCGACGGCCTGAGCGGCGACGCGCTAGACAACGTTTTTTACGTCTTTGGAGCCAAACGCGGCAGAGCCTCTCTGAAAAAGTTTTCTGCGAGTGAGGTAATATTCTTCCTGCCCGATACGCGCAAGGAGTGGAAAATGGTTCGTATTCGCCGAAAAACATAAGGAGGATGTGTGACGGAAAAAACTCCTATAGCCGAAGAATGGACCAGGCTTTATGCGACCGCCAGGCGCGTGAAGGAGATGGCGCCCTGGGAGTGGATGAATGAGGATGACGTCTTCGGAGTGCGCAATCCGGAGAGAGATGAGATCGGGTTCGTGAGCGTGATGGGCGCCGGGGGAGAGCATTTCGCCATCGCGCTTTATCAAGGCGCCGGCGCGCTTTACGACTTCCTTGCCTTGAGCGAAGAGGTCGGCGACGGGCCGGGGGACATGATAATGGCGGAGCGTGTGCTCGAAATCCCTCAGCTTCAGGCGTCGTTTGAAGATCGCGGTCATTTGCAGAAGGAAGACCGCGACATCATCAAGAAGCTCGATCTGAAATTTCGCGGGGCTCATAGTTGGCCGATGTTCCGCAATTACGCGCCAGGAATGTTTCCCTGGTTTCTGACTTCGTCCGAGGCCCGATTTCTGACCACCGCGCTCGAACAGTTGCTCGACGTTGCGCCTCGTGTCCGCGACGATGAAAAGATCTTATCCGGAGAGAGAGACTATGACTTTCTGGTGAGAGTTCCGCGCGTTGAGAAAGGCCGTCTGGTGTGGGAGGACAAGATCATGCGTGTGCCAGAACCAGATGAGAAAGAGGCCACTCCCGCGCCGATTGACCCGCAATTGCTCGAATCGCTCAAACAAATGCCTGAGGTTACCAATGTCATCGAGATCGAGGCCACGATGCTGCCGTTGCCGGCGCGGGAGAAGAAAGACCGCCCCTTCTTCCCATACCTGCTGATGCTCGTCGATGCGAATAGCGGAGTGATTCTCGGCAGCGACATGCTGAGCCCCCTGCCGTCGTTGGACGCGATGCGGGCGGAGCTCCCAATCAAGGTGGCCGGCCATCTGCTGCGACTCGGCGTCAAGCCGGTGAAAATCACCGTCCGTACGGTAACGACCGCCCGCTCGCTCGCCCTGTTGGCGGAGGAGCTTGGGATTCGGATCAAACTGTCGCCGGAGCTGCCGGGAATTGACGCCGCGCTGAAATTCTTCCTGAGCCGGATGCCTCCGTTCTGATCAAAGCGATAGATATAGATTCGGAAACTTCCGAGTCAGGCCGGCGTTTTAACCCTGTCAGAAAAATCTCTGCAATGCCGCTTGCGGCGCCCGTTCATTGCGACGACGGCTAAATTCGAGCCCGATTGATTTCAGGATCGAATCAAGTCAGACGCTTTCAACTGCACTCAGTCAATGGAGGAACCTATGAGACGTTCAGTGACATTGTTTTTTACAGGATTGATGATTGCCCTCTCAGCCTGCTACAGCGCAAGACATGGACGGGAGGTCGCCTCGGACTCCGGCAACCCCGCGCCCGCCGCCTTATCATCAGGCGCCGAGTCAGATCATCAAATGGCGGAAAAGGCTATAAGCGCGCCGAGAAGTTCTATCGCCGGACAAGCTGTAGCGCAACAAGGACAACAAAGACAAGTATCACAAGAAGGAATGCGAGTCTCGCTGGATTCAGCCGGCGCGGCGCAAGCCGTCGAACGCAAGGTCATTCAGAACGCCGAGATGACCATCGAGACCGACACGCCGAACGAAGGCCAGCGGAAGATCGCCGCCATCGCCGATAGACACAGCGGCTTCGTGGTCATCTCGGAATCCAAACAGAACGAGGCCGTGTCGCAGACCGTCGCTTCGACGGTGGTCAACGTTGTTGTCCGCGTGCCCGCGCGGCAATTCGAGGCGGCTATCGCGGAGATCCGAGGCGTGGGCGGCCGCATCCTGCACGAAAAGAGAGCAGGGCAGGACGTGACCGAAGAATATATCGATCTTGAGGCGCGCATCCGCACGAAGCGGGCGCTTGAAGCTCAGTTCCTGGAGATCATGAAGCAGGCGCGAAAAATTTCGGACGCGCTCGAAGTCCAGAATCAGCTCGCCAATGTCCGCACCGAGATAGAACAGCTCGAAGGCCGTCGCCGCTTCCTCGAAAATCAATCGGCGCTATCGACCATCAACATTACGCTGCACACGCCCACTCAGGTCGTCGCGGCCGCGACGCGCGGATTTCTTTACGACCTCAAAACCGCGTTCGGCGATGGAATGGACACCGGGACGGAGATATTCCTTGGTATTATCCGGTTCGTGATCGTGATGATTCCGGTGACGCTGTTCATACTGGCGCCTGTATGGTTTGTCTTCAAGTGGTTGCGCAGGAGATTTCCCTGGCCGGCAAAAGCGGCTGCTTTGAGCGTGACGAACCCCAGCGAATGATTTGCCGAGAGTTTTTATTTTCTCTCGGCTGCACATTGAGCGTCAATTTTGTGGAGTTTTATGCGGGAAATTCAAAGGGGGGACAATCATGGAGGTTGCGGTCAATAACGTATCAATCAGGCGGTCTTCAATGTGCAGCGCGAGAGCAAATGTGAGAACGCGATGAAACGTCCTCAATCTTCTTGCGGCCCTAGCGTAATTATCATCGATGTGTATTATGTTCTTTCGGGCAGCAAGGCGAATATGGATCAAACTCAGCCGAACCTTCAAAACAATTTTCAAGCCGTAAGCCTTGTATATTATTCCCAGCGATATGTATGGTTCAGGGTGAGAAGCCTTTTCATCTTTCAACGTCTTAACGATAGAGCAATGTCTGTGCCATCGCCGGCCGAATCAGCAGCGAAGCACGCTAAGTGCTTAAATACCAGAAGATACACCGTCGACCATAGAAGTGGCATGGTTGATCGGAACGTGGATGTGTCCACAACTGATGATGAGTTTTCAGCTCCGCTGTCTACGAATGATGACAGGAGTAAACAGATGAAGTGGGAGTGGGGAGTGGGGAGTAAGGAATGGGAAGAGTATAGTTCTTTTTCCCATTCCCCACTCCCCATTCCCCATTCCCCATTCCCTAGTCTTCGCATTGTCAAACTCGCCCGGCAAAGGTAAAGTACGCGCGGTCATACTGGTAACGATCAACACTCGATCAATTCAGAATAGGGAATAACGAAAGGATTCGGCGATGTGGCGACGCATTGCGGCTGAGCATCGATTTCGTCTTCGACTTATTACGCTTCTCTCCTTCATTCTGATCCTGTCGGCGCTTCCGGCTAATGCGCAGGAGCCTTCGTGGGAACGATTGATCAATTCCGACCGCGAGCCGCAGAATTGGATGAGCTACGGCGGCAATTACGCCGCGCACCGTTTCAGCGCGCTCGATCAGATCAACCGCGACAACGTCAGACAATTGGCGCCTGTCTGGATGTTTCACACGGGCGAGCTGCGAGGCGGGTTGAACTCTACTCCGATCGTCGTTGACGGCGTGATGTACCTGATGGGGCCGATGAACCGGGTCTTCGCGATCAACGCCGCGACGGGCGAAAAGCTTTGGAGCTACATTTACAAGCTGCCGCGGATGTCAATTCCCTACCAGCCGGGATCGCGCGGGCTGGCCGTGGCTTACGGCAGAGTTTATTTCGGAACACTTGACAATCACGTGGTCGCGCTCGACGCCAAGTCGGGCCGCGAAATCTGGGACGTCGAGGTCGAAGACGTGCGCCAGTGCGGCTGCAACATCACGTCTGCGCCGCTCGTCGTCAAAGACAAAGTAATCGTCGGGGGCACGGGCGGCGAACACGCTCATCGCGGATACCTTAACGCTTATGACGCGAAGACCGGTAAACACGTCTGGCGGTTCTACACCATCCCGGCGCCGGGCGAGCCCGGTTCCGAAACCTGGGATCCGAGAATGTTGAAATTCGGCGGCGCTCCGACGTGGCTGGTCGGATCGTACGACCCCGAATTGAACCTGCTTTATTGGGGCGTAGGGAATCCCTCGTCCGATTTTTACGACGAGTTTCGTCCGGGCGACAACCTCTATTCCAATTCGATCATCGCGCTCGACCCCGACACCGGCAAATTGAAGTGGTATTACCAGGAGGTCCCGCACGACATGTACGACTTCGACTCAGCCTATGAGTGCGCGCTGATCGATTACGAGAAGGACGGTAAAAAGCAGAAACTGCTCGTGCATGCGAACAAAGGCGGAATGACGTGGGTGCTCGACCGCGCGACGGGAAAATACGTCAATGCATGGCCGCACGTTGACATTCTGACGTGGCTCAAAGGCGTTGATAAGAAAGGGCGGCCGGTCGGCATGCAACCTGTTCCGCCGGACAAAGAGACGTTCGTGTGTCCGAGCGCGGCGGGCGGGCGCAATTACGATCATTCGGCCTACAACCCCAAGATAGGATGGTGGTACAACATCGGATGGGAGATCTGCAACATCATCAGACCGCAGAAGCTGGAGATTAAGGAAGGACAGCCGCTCTTCGGCGGCGGCATGGAGATGAAACCACCAAAAGAAAAACCTTCATATGGACACATCAACGCCTTCGATCCGCTCACGGGCGAGCGCAAATGGCGGTACAACACGACAGGCATAAATGTGGCGTCGCTGCTGGCTACTGGCGGCGATCTTATATTCAGCGGCGATGTGATGGGCGACGCCTACGCGCTCGACGCTCGGACCGGCCAAAAGCTGTGGTCGTTCAACACGGGCGCGGGAATGAGCGGTTCGCCGATCAGCTACTCGGTCAACGGTCGACAATATATCGCCATTCCGACCGGGATGGGATCGCTGCTCGGCGGACTCGTTCCGCTCCTATGGCCTGAATCGGCTCACAAGATTCCAGAAGAGGCCTCAACGCTGGTCGTCTTCACTCTTCCCGAAACTTCAATCAAAGGAGCGGCCGGTAATGGAAAGTAGATCGGTGTCTGTGAAGATGGTCGCCCTCGCCGTTCTATTTCTACCTTTTACTCTTTGTCTTTCGCCCTTCGACCTCTCGCTCGGATCGCGCGCCGCCGAGCCGCAGAGCGCCGATAGCCAGATCGAGGCTGGCAATCGAGTCTACCTCGGCTCATGCAGTATGACTTACTGCCATGCCGCCGGCGGCATTGGCGGAGGCGCCCCGAAACTGCGTGACCGCGCATTCACCGCCGAATATCTGACACTCTTGATTACGGAAGGCGTTCCCGGCACAGGGATGCCCGCGTTCAAGAACAGTTTGAGCAAGCAACAGATCGAGCATTGCGTCGCTTACATCCTCTCGCTCTCTCCGAAGAAAGGCGCGGCGAAAGCAAAAGAGCAATCCCAGAGCCGGGACCAGAGCGAGGCTCAGACTCTCGATGATCATCTCAATGGCGCGACGCCGAAGACCGAACCCGCGCCGGCCGGCGCTCCCGAGCGCGTTAAATCCGAGGTCGCGGTCAACGATTCATTCGACCTCCGCGGCGACGTCGAGGCCGGAAAGGCGCTCTTCTTCGATTCCGCCGATACCCAGAATTGCCGCGCCTGTCACACTGTGCAGAACCGAGGCGGGCGTGTCGGCCCCGATCTGACCGAGATCGCTGGCAAGCCGGCGCGCGAGATTTTGCGGAGCATCGTCGCGCCGCACGCGTCGATTGAGGAAAGATACGCGACGATCAGGATCACGACCCGCGCCGGCGAAAAATTCACCGGCGTCAAACGCGACGAGGACGAGACGACGATCAGAATCTACGACACCTCGACGCTCCCGCCCGTCTCACGCGCCTTCCTGAAATCGGAGGCGGCGAAGATCGAGCGGCTCAACACATCGGCGATGCCCGCCGAATACGCGTCGAAGTATTCGCTCAAGCAGTTGCTTGACCTGGTTTCGTTTTTGAAGTCGTCGAATGTGAGTCTTAAGGATTTGTTCTAGAAGTCATTCGCACAGTACCCAGGTACGGTACGGGGAGCGTCAGCGACTTGGGTTTCGATGAATATCCTGTTTGATCGATGCTCAGGTCGCTGACGCTCCCTGTACCGTACCGCTGGACTATAACAGTGTCCCAATGTTACGTGGTTCGATTTAACCGTTAAAACTGCACGTAAACATTCTTTGAAGGAGTGATACCAATGGCGCAAGCCACCTTATCATTTCCGGCGAGGAAATTTCATCAATCCCCCGGATGGATAGCCCCGAACGGCAGATTTTTTCCTTGCCCCTGTCACGAACACGATTCGCAAGCCGATGATTTGGCGAGGAAATACTACCCCGATGAAGCGAAGCGCAAATCGGGCACACACATATTTGAAGAGAAACGCTGGGTAAGGCTTTTGGAGAACGGAGCATTCCGCGTCGGCTCCGATCTACAGGCCATGCCCAGGATCACACAGGCGCAGCGCGACACGCTCTTCGATCTGGTCAGTATGAATAAGGAAAATGATTTCAGCCGCAGGCTGATGATGTGGCTGGATCAGTCGGAAGATTGCTGAGAGGAGAGACGGGGAGACATGGCGATGGGGCGACGGGGCGATTTTCCGCCGAAGATTCCTCTATCGCGTGAGTCGCCTTGTCTCCCCGTCCCCCCGTCGCTCTCAATCCGTTCTCAATTTGCTGCGCTCCCCTTAAAAACGCGAAACAGGTAGTAAAGTGAGGGGAACAACAACACTGAACCTGCCAGTAGCGCCCACCAGACTAGGCGTAGCGTGATCGCGGGCGCCGCCGAATTGTAAATCGTCACGTCAGGCGCGACCAGATGAGGGTATTGCGCGGCTCCCCACCCCCACAGAATCAACGTCGTTTGCGCGGCCGCGCAAAACCTTGCCGTTCGGAATCGTCGCGTCCACAAGGCGTAGATCGCGCCGACCGCGAAGACCGCCGTGGAGATTTGCAGCGGCCACGCCCACCAACTCCGCGTCATCCAATGGCGAATCTCAGGCGCGCCGGCGCCAGTGAGGAGGAAGACGACGAGCGCCATCATGCCGACCGCTGCCGCGGAGGCCAGCGCGCGCAAACGAAAATCCTCGCGCAGCGCTTCGTCCCTGGCCTCGACCGTCAAATAAACCGCCGCTAAAAACGCGAACAACGCGAGCGCGAAGAACCCGACGGAGAACGGAAACGGCGCAAGCCACGGGGAGACGAAGGCCAAGGCGAAATCCGAATATTCGTGCGGAATCCGCCCTGACGAGATCGCGCCGACAGTCACGCCCAGCAAGACCGGCGTGATCAAACTGGTCATCGAAAAGACACGCCCCCATCGCCGCTGCGCATCGTCAGTCCTTCTGTCATAGCTACGGAAAGTGAAGGCCGAGCCGCGTAACACAATGCCGATCAACATCAGCGTCAGCGGGATGTGTAGCGCGGTCGCAATCGCGGCGAAAGCGGGCGGGAAAGCGGTGAAGAGCAGAACTACGACCAGTATCAACCAGACGTGGTTCGCCTCCCAGACCGGCCCGATGGCTTCGGCTATCAATTCGCGCTGCGCCCGCTTGCGCGAGCCTGAGGCGAACATGTCCCACACGCCGCCGCCGAAATCGGCCCCGCCCAGCAGGGCGTAAAACGTCAGCGAGACCATCATTGCGCCCGCAATCAACACATCAATCGAAAGCATACTCTCGACCTCGATCGTCAGCGTTCGCCGGTTCGGCGTAGACGCGCGGGCTTTCCGACACCTGCCTGATGAGCAGCCAGACGACGACCGCTGCAAGAAAGATGTAGATCAGCGTGAAAGTAATGAACGGGACCTTCAGACCTGGCATCGGCGTGACCGCCTGGGCCGTCCGCATAACGCCTTGGATGATCCAGGGCTGGCGGCCCACTTCGGTCACCGTCCAACCGGCTTCGATCGCAATGAGCCCGAGCGGAGACGCGGCCACAACCGCGCGTAGAAACCATCGAGAATCCGGCAGCGATCTGCGCCGCCACGCCTGATAAGCGCCCCACAACGCCACAAGCGCCATCGCCGAGCCGGCGGCGACCATCAACTGAAACGCGACGTGGACAATGGGCGCCGGCGGCCACACGTCGCGCGGAAAATCTTCAAGCCCCTTCACGACGGCCTTCGGATCATGAAAGGCGAGCAGACTCAACCCGTAAGGGATCTCGATCGCGTAAGGCGTGGTCGCGGATTCCGTATCAGGGATTCCGCCGATTCGCAGGGGCGCGCCTTGCTCGGTCTTAAACTGCCCTTCCATCGCGGCCAATTTGACCGGTTGATAACGCGCCAGCATCCGACCCAGCAGGTCGCCGCTTGCCGGTTGCAGGATCGCGCCCGAGGCCCCGACGGCGAGCGCGATCGCCATCGCGTGGCGATGAAAAATGTTCCGGCGGTCCCTGAGCAGCAGAAACGCGTGGATGCCCGCGACCGCGAATCCGACCGCCGCGTATGCCGCGACCAGCATATGGATCGTCTGACCCAACGCCGCCGGATTCATCATCGCGGCGACCGGGTTGATGTCAACTGGTTTACCGTCAACCAATCGGAATCCCGCCGGCGTATTCATCCATGCGTTGGCGATGACGACGAAGACCGCCGAGGCCGCGCCGCTCAAGGCGACGATCGCGCCCGCCGCCAGATGCGCGCGCCGTGAAACGCGCTCCCAACCGTAAAGATAGATCCCCAGAAAGATCGCCTCGGTGAAGAACGCGAAGCCTTCGAGCGAGAACGGCATCCCGATGATCGCGCCAGCCCAGCGCATGAATTCGGGCCATAACAAACCAAGCTCGAACGACAGCACCGTGCCCGACACCGCGCCGACCGCGAACAGAATCGCGGTCCCCTTCGCCCACCGCTTCGCCAGCGTCAAATAAGTCTCATCGCGCGTCCGCAACCAGCGCCATTCGGCGATACACATCATTAAGGGCGTCGCGATACCCGCAACCGCGAAGATGATGTGGAAGGCCAGTGACATCGCCATTTGCGAACGCGCTGCCAATAAATCATCCATAATCGCCTTACCATTGATAGTGGGACACAGCCAAACTGGCCATTACCCATATTCTGCCGCCTGCTCCGCAGGCTGATAATGTGAACATACATTTCGCGCAAAAAATGTGGGTGACGCCAAGTTTGGCTGTGTCCCACATCAGCCTTCGACCGGATAACCGGCTTTGACCCACGCGCCAGTTCCGCCAAGCACATTGAGCAGATTTTTAAAGCCCAGCCGCTCAAGAACGCTCGTCGCCGCGCTTGAACGAAATCCTCCCGCGCAGATGACCGCCGTCCGGCGATTCGGATCGAACTCGCCCGCGCTCTCTCCGACTCGCGCGAGGGGCGCGTTGACCGCCGACGGCACATGCCCGGCGCCATATTCGCCCGGCTGGCGCACATCGATCACCTGCAGATCCTTTTGCGAATTTAACAGATCGCTCAAATCATCAACCGAAATCTGCGAGATCACGCTTACGCCGAGGCCGGCGCGACGCCACGCGTCCATTCCGCCCGCCAGATAGCCTTTCACGTTTTCGATTCCCACTCGGGCCAGCCCTACCACCGCTTCATCAACTTTCGACTCGTCATCAGTGACGAGCACGATCGGCGCGTCGAATTTGACCAATTGTCCGGCCCACGAATCGAAAGGCCCGCCGAGGCCGATGTTGAGCGCGCCGGGAACGTGTCCCGCCCCGAAATCGGTATTCGACCGCACGTCTAGAATCGTCGCGCCACAACCTGCGAGTTTATTGACCTCCGCAGGCGCGAGCGCTGTGGGACGAGGCAATTCGGCGATTGAGCGCGCCCCGCCGCGATTGATCTCGGCGGCTTTTGAGAAATATGCCGGGGCTTCCGGCAGGTCGGCCGTCATCATTTTGACGAACTCTTCTTTCGGCATCGGCTGCAAAGCGTGATTGAACCGGCGCTGCTGTCCAATGGTCGACGACGTCTCGTTCGACATATTGCGCCCGCAGAGACTGCCCTTGCCGTGCGCGGGCCACACCTCGACCGCGTCACTGAGCTTTAACAACTTGCCATGCAGACTGTCGTAAAGCATCCCGGCCATCTGCTCCGCCGTGAAGCCCTTAGAGCCGACCAGGTCCGGTCGCCCGACATCGCCGATAAAGAGAGTGTCGCCGGTCAAAATTTTTTGCGGTTGATTCGAGACCTCGGTGTCGGTGATCAGGATGGAGACGCTTTCGGGCGTGTGGCCCGGAGTTTCCAGGACGTGAATAACGACTTTGCCGATCCTGAACTCATCGCCTTCTTTGGCGGGCGTGTAATCGAAAGCCGCGTCGGCTTTACGCCCGAAGACGATCTTGGCGCCTGTGCGCTCGGCAAGTTCGCGATGGCCGCTGACGAAATCGGCGTGCAAGTGCGTCTCGATCACGTATTTGATCTTCAGTCCTTCGGCTTCAGCTTCGTTGATGTACTGCTCGATGTCGCGCTGCGGATCTACAACCACCGCTTCGCCTCCGGAGCCGATCAGATACGAAGCGTGCGCCAAACAACCCAGATAAAATTGCTTGAAATACATGAAATTCCCTCCCTCTTATAAGATCGGGCGCTTAATAGTTTACCGCAACGGATGGAATCAATCTCTCCAGAAAATAGTGGTTGGTGGTTGGTGGTCGGTGGTCGGCGGTTGATTCGTGAATATTGGCGCCACAGTTGAAGCGAACTAATCATCAACCACCAACCACCAACCACTATTATTTTGCGCTATGGCTTCTTGAAACTGACCACGGTATCGAACGTCGGGTCCTCGATTTGAATTGTGGAATGAGTTAGGGCGAAGCGGTCGGCCAGCATCTCACGAACCTCGCGAAGTATGCGGTAGCTTTCGCTCGCGTCGTTGATGACGATGTGGGCGGTAACGGCGTGGCGGCCCGATGTGATCGTCCAGATGTGCAGGTCGTGAACCGCGCGCACTCCGGTCACCGTCCGCATGGCTTCTTCGACCGCCGCAGCGTTGATGTGCGACGGCGTCCCTTCGAGCAGTACGTTGACCGCGTCGGCAACCAGCCGCCACGAGCTGTATATGATCAGAACACTGATGACGACGCTGAAGACCGGGTCGGCCCAGATCCACCCGCGCCAGATGATCATTACGCCCGCCGCGATAGCCGCAACCGAGCCCAGCAAATCTCCGAGCACGTGCAAAAGCGCGCCGCGAACATTGAGGTTCTCGTCGTGAGAGTGCGAAAGCATCCAGGCCGATATCAGGTTGACCGCCAGCCCGCCAATCGAAATCCAGACCAGAGTCCACCCATGCACGGTTTCGGGACTGAGCAGCCGGCGATACGCTTCGACGCAGATCAAGAACGACAGCACGATCAATGTCACGCCGTTCGCCAGCGCCGCGAGAATCTCCAGCCGATAAAAACCGTATGTTTTACGCGGCGTCGCGGGCCGCGACGCGAACCTGACCGCGAATAACGAAAGCGTGAGCGCCGCCACGTCGGTGAGCATGTGCCCCGCGTCGGAAAGCAGCGCGAGACTGTTGGCGAGATATCCGCCGATCGCCTCGGCCAGCATGTAGCCGAACGTCAATCCGAGAACGATCAGTAATGTGCGCTGCGATGCCTCGCGCGTATGGTCGTGACGGCGCCCGTCACGATGCGTATGATGATGCGCGTGATCGTGTTGATGCGCGTGACTAACCATCGCTAGACAATTCCTCGTAATAACGCTCGCCCGCGCAGGCGCGGCAAAGCGTCCGGCCGCCGCGCGTGACCTCCCGGCGGTCGTTAACGCCCTCGCCGCATTCGTCGCAGCTCACTCGCGAGAGAGGGTGGCCGGGACGGTCGGCGTCCGGCAGATTTACCCGGACGCGGCGCCAGGAAAAAAGTCTCTCTTCGGGCAAGGTCTTATAGGCTTCCAGTTGCCGCTCTTTTTTGGTCGGCAAATGCGCGAACAGATCTTTCGCCAGATCGCGCGAAGATTCGAGCGCGACGACGCGCACGGCCTCATTGGTCTCGGTATTGAGAAAGGTCGCGGCGAGTTTGCCGAAATCGCGATGCTTGAGCGTCCGTCTGCCCAGCCGGCACCCGGTGACCGTGTTGATGGCGTCAGCCGCGCAGCGATCGATCTCGACGAAAACGATCAGGCGTTTGCCGGCCTTCGGCTCTTCTATCCCGACCAAACTGCATCCGAGCATGGCCATCCGCACGCCGAGCGCCTGCCCTGGACACATATGGCCATGATTCTTTTCGGCCTCAGCGAGATATTCGGTCAAGGTGTTCATCACGTTCCTCAGAAAATTACCACGTAGTAACGAATAAATTCGTTACTACGTGGGCTTCATTCTTTCAGCGCGTCGCAACGCGACATGCAGGCTCCTTCAGTAAAGCAGGTAAGGTTTGCGGCGCTCGGTGAATTCTTCCTCCCCGGACCGCCACGAAGTGGCGATCTCTTCAATGGAAATTCCGCTTTCAATCTGCTCGCGCAATTTCGTCGTTCCCGAGATCACGTCGAACGGCAGACGGTCGTGGACGTATTCGTAAGGCGGCGATTGCCATTGGAAATTATCGGGGTATAGGTCGTGAAAGGCCTTGATCAACGCGATGCCGGTGATGACTGGTTTGAATGCCTCCCGGTCGAGCGGATGAATTTGAACTCCGTGGCAGAGCGACCCCGCGTGTTTTTGAAAGGTCGGCAAAAAACTGTGCGGGCGGAAATGGACGCCGGGTAGATCAAGTCCGTTGAGATATTCGGCCACTTGACATGAATCGGCGTAAGGCGCGCCGTTGATCTCGAAGGGCCGGGTTGTGCCTCGACCTTCACTGATCTTTGTCCCTTCGACATAGACGGTTCCGGGATAGACTTTCGCCGTCTCGGGAGTTGGGATGTTGGGCGACGGGATTACCCACGGCGCGTCAGTGTCGTTAAACCAGAATTCCCGCCTGTAACCCCGCATTGGCACGACTTCCAGATCGCAGCCGATTTTGAACTCTTCATTAAACATTCGCGCAAGTTCGGCGACCGTCATCCCGTGCCGCATCGGGAGAGGATACATGCCGACGAATGATTCGTGCTCTGGCTCAAGGATGGCGCCTTCGATCGCCAATCCGGCGATAGGATTGGGGCGGTCGAGCGTGACGAATCGCTTGCCGAATTCACGCGCGGCCTCCATCGCCAAGGCCATCGTGTAAACGAACGTGTAGACGCGCGTGCCCACGTCCTGAAGATCGAAGACCAGCGCGTCCACATCGCGCAGCATCTCCTCGGTAGGCTTGCGAAACTCGCCGTAAAGCGAATGAGCCATAACGCCCGTACGCTGGTCGCGGAAGCCCTCCCATTCGACCATATTATCCTGTGTTTCGCCGCGAATTCCGTGCTGAGGGCCGAAAAGGGCCGTCAGATTAACGTCAGTATGGCCATAAAACAGATCTGCGGCGTGCCGGAAATCGTGATCGACCGAAGCCGGGTTGCAAATCAATCCGACGCGAGATCCTTTAATGAGTGAGTATTTTTCCGCCAGCAATATCTCCAGTCCGAGCGCGATCTTGTTCATCATAGAACTGAGTATCTGACGACGTGAAAACCACTGTCAACGGACGGCGTCTTGAGCCGCTCTACTTCTCTCGGATATAATCCACCCATTCAATTCCCGGTAGTTATCTCATTCCCGGCATTTAATCCCGCAGCTATTCCGACCATCCCGGCTGACACTTTACCTCCCTTGGTAAGCCCGCGGTAAGCCCGCGGTAAGCCCGCGGTAAGCCCGCGGTGAGGAGGATAATTATATATGCTGCGCCGTCAATCACTGACCGTAGCGCTTTTGTTGTTGGCTTTGCTGGTTAATCAGATCAATGGACAGGAAACACAGTCACGAAATTTCAAGGGCGAGCCAAGGCGGGCCGATTTTTCGGGTCTGATCACATCTCGTTTATCAATAAAGGAGCTTGAACGCTGGAAGGAGATCGAGCGCATCGTCTTCGCCGAGGACGTTGATCGGCGCCCGCTGCATCCTGTGTTGCGCAATCTATGGGACCAAGTCGAAACCAGCGGCCACGCTGTCTTCGTTGAAATTACTCCATCGACCAGGACCACAACCTGCACCGCGGGGAGTTTCGTCATCGAGCGCTTCGATCCGACAGGCGAAAAGCACATCGCCGCAATCAGACTCAACCTGTCGAGCATCGACCAGGCTTATGTCGGCCCCAGCTCCGCCCGGGATAACGGATTCATTCCGTTCCAGGGGCTGTCCAAAAAGGAGCGATACGTCGAAGTGCTTGGCCACGAACTGGCCCATGCCGTTTACATCCTGACCGATCTGGAACGCGCCGGAAAGGTCGAAGAGATGGTCGAGAAGACCAATGAGATATTGCTCTCGTGGCGCCAAAACCGGAAAGGCAATTCCCTGGCGCCTGAGATCAATCGGCGGCTTTCCCGGCGCGACGCGCTGTTAAAGGATCTAGAGGAGCAGGCCGAAGAGATGGAATACGCCGTCTGGCAAGAGTTGGTCGCCAGTAAACGCCTCAGAGAGACGGGGCGACGGGGCGACGGGGCGACGGGGCGATAGAGAGACCTGGAGATTCAATGATACTGATGCTGCCCCGCGTCGCCCTGTCTCCCTGTCGCCTCGTCGCCTCAGGCGGGCAGGGAGAAGAATGTGATGCCTAAAATCGCATAGACCGCCAGCAGTAAAACTCCCTCCATCCAGTTCGACTCGCCGTCTTGCGCGATCAATGTGACGATGGCGACCGAAACGCCGATGGCGACGACCTCCAATGGCGTGAAGAGCAAATTCATGGGCGGCCCGAACAAATAACTCGCGAAGACCAACACCGGCGCGACGAACAGGGCGACCTGCATGCTCGATCCGATGGCGATGTTGAGCGCCAGGTCCATTTTGTTTTTCAGCGCGACCAATACGGCCGTCGAATGCTCCGCCGCGTTGCCTATGATCGCAACCACGATCACGCCGACGAAGATCTCGGTCAGTCCCAATATCTTCGAAGCCTCTTCGACCGCGCCGACAAGAAACTCGCTCATCACAGCGACCAACGCCGTCGCGGCGAGCAATGTGACGATTGATCGCGCCTTGCTCCAGCCATGCGTGCCGATCGCCTCCTGTTCATCTTTTTTATCAACGCCGCCCGTGTAGAGGTGCGAATGCGTGCGGAGCGTGAAGATCAGGCTCAAGACATAGGTGACGATCAAAACGACCGCGATCTCTAGGCTCAAATCCTGCTCCTTAACGTTCGCCTTGCCCTGGACGATGATGTGAAACACGGCCGGCATCAAGAGCGCGATGGCCGACAGCCCCAGCATCGTCGAACCGATCATCGCGGCGGTTTTGTTGAAGACCTGCTTCGGGTATTTCAATCCTCCCATCAACACGCTCAGCCCCAGCACCAGCAGAACGTTTCCGATGATCGAACCGGTGAGCGACGCTTTGACGACGTCGAACAACCCCTTTCGCAGAGCCATCAGCGCGATGATCAATTCGGCGGCGTTGCCGAAGGTGGCGTTGAGCAATCCTCCCAATCCTTCGCCAAGCTTTTCTGATAGATGTTCAGTCGCGCGCCCCATCATCCCGGCCAACGGGATGATGGCTAACCCTGACGCCGCAAAGATCGCAATCGGGTTCGCATGCATGAACTCCAATACGACGGCGATCGGCGCGAAGACAAATAGCAAATTGAGGAGGTTTTCCGGCGCAAACAGTTTTTTCAGCATAATTTGTCGGTGTGAGTTTCAGGCTTTAATTATGTGAGCGGCGATTATAGAAATCGCGTTCGCGTTAGTAAATCGCTACTGCGCTGCCTTGCCCTGTTTTGCCCAGCGCTTGATGAATATTCGTTCGATCATACCCGCGCGCATAATCAACTTTCACCCGATTGATTTGTTTGTTAAGCTTCCTGCGCCGAATCGTTCGCTGAACGATTCAGGGGTTAATCATTAAAAAGGAGAAAGCCATGCGAAAGTTTTCAGGCGTTATTGCTCGCCTAATCATGACCATTTTCTGCTTAGCCTTATTAATTCCGGCTGCGCAATCCCAAACCAGAAGAAGATCGACGCCGCAGAGATCCACTGCGCGCAACTTTGTGCGGATCCCTGCCGGAACAGAACTCAAGATCCGGTTGGAGAATGAGATTGACACCAAGGAATCGAGAGACGGCGATCGGTTCACAGCCGTAGCGCTGTCGCCAAGAAATTACGCCGATGCGACTATCGAAGGTCATGTCGCCAGAATCAATAAATCCGGCAAGCTCACTGGCAAAACCGAGCTGGCGCTTTCTTTCGACCGCATCCGTTTAAGAGATGGTCGGAGCGGGCGAATGGCCGCTCAGGTGGTGAGGGTCTACGGCGAAGATTCGGCTAAAAAGGTTGACGAAGAGGGCAACATCGAAAGCGGCAGCAAAGGTAAAACGACCGCCGTCCGCACGGGCGGAGGTGGCGCGTTAGGCGCAATCATCGGCGGCATCGCCGGCGGCGGCAAAGGCGCGGCCATCGGCGCAGCAATCGGCGCGGGCGCTGGCGTAGCCTCGACCGCCATTCAGGGCAGCAACAAAGTGAAACTCGAACGCGGGACTGAAATTCTGATCAGGACAACCGCTAGATCCCGAAGGTAGAAGATAGAGGATAGAGGATAGAGGATAGAGGATAGAATATGGCGATCCTCGATCCTCGATCCTCTATCCTCGATCCTCTATCCTCTACCCTCTATCCTCTGATGAATCCCGAACGATATTCCCGCCAGATTCTCTTCTCCGGCATCGGCAAAGAAGGACAACAACGGTTGGGGCAAAGTCACGCGGTGATCATTGGATGCGGCGCGCTCGGAGCGATGCATGCCGAGATGCTCGCGCGCGCCGGCGTCGGGCGGCTGCGTTTGATCGACCGCGATTTCATCGAGGAGTCGAACCTGCACCGCCAGATAATGTTTGAAGAGAGCGACGTGGCCGACAGATTGCCTAAGGCCGTGGCCGCAGCCGACCGCGTGGGGCGCATCAATTCCGAAGTAGAAGCCGAGGCCGTGGTCAAAGACGTCAATTACTCGAACGTGGAAGAGCTGATCCGCGACGCCGATGTCATATTGGACGGGACGGACAATTTCGAGGCGCGATTTCTGATCAATGACGCGGCGGTGAAATCGGGCAGGACCTGGATTTACGGCGCGGCCGTAGGCTCCTACGGCGCGCACATGACGATTCGCCCGCGCGTTACGCCCTGTCTGCGCTGCGTCTTTCCGGAAATGCCGGCGCCGGGGACTTCGCCCACGTGCGACACGGCCGGAGTCATTCTACCGATCATCGCACAGGTTGCCGCGCATCAGGTGGCCGAGGCGTTGAAGATTCTCACCCTTCAATTCGAACAACTTCACGGCTCGCTGCTGCAATTCGACCTCTGGGAGAACACATCCACGCGGATCCGGCTGAGCG
>DASTMP010000454.1:0-4704 GCA_035714085.1 Blastocatellia bacterium | reverse complement strand
TCGCTGGCCTAAACAGCTTGCTCGCAATGTTGAACCTGCTAGAGCATTACGATCTTCAACATATCAAAGAACTAGCTTCATCCTGCCTGCCTGGGATTTTCCCACTTCGCAGGTAGGAGGAGTTGTGTAGATACCAATGGGTACCAATGGTGGGTGGAGCGAAAACCTAACGGCCCAGCCTACGCTGCCTTAGGCTATGGCGGACAGAGACTGGTCGTGATACCCGAACTGGATCTCATCGCGGTTTTCACCGGCTGGAACATCTACGGCATGCCGCCACTGGCCACGCGATTTGCACTTGAGCGCCTGCGTCGCATGACAAAGCAGTCGTGAATCGTATCCCTTCGGCGTGACCCTTCGGCAGAATGGCGTCGGCCCTAACAAAACCTGGTCCGACGCCATTCTGTCGAAGGGTCACGAACAATTGGCGGAAGTGGCTTGAAAGATCAGATCATAGAGCGCCAACGGCCTCGATTGGCGCGGAGACGCCGAGACGACAGGTATGCGCGCCTTGTTTACTTTCAATCTCGTCTCTCCGCGTCCCAAGACGCGATCTGTTTCAGGCTTCCGACACTTCCTAGGATTGCCCCTAGCAGGCCGCCGGCAAAAATGGAGAGATATCCGACAGCCATCCCCCGGGCGCAGGCCTCACTTGCCTGCATAGGGTCAATGTGCTCGCCGCTGTAGACCGCCAGATAGATCGCCCCCGCGATCCAATAAACGATCACTGCTCCGAAGATCATGCACCCAAAAGTTACAACCAGGAACAAACCAATTTTTGCGCAGATACCTATCACTTGATTCATGGCAGGAGCCTCCCTGTTATTTGAGATTGACGGCAGCCGCGGTTTGTTAAGCAACAGCCATTCCCAAACGATAGCCGCTCCACGGATTGAAGAAACTGAAAGCCATAGCCGGAGGAGCGATCAAGAGAGCGCCATCAAATTATGACGATCGTCCGATATTTAAGCCGCTTGATCGAATGAAGACACCTTTCATGGAACCCTAAACTCGAAATGAAGGCCGCAATGCGCGAGACTGCGACTGGAGATCACACAGTTTATTGAATGTAAAGGGGCGCTATAAACACGGCGCCTCAGTCATTGCCCGGCTTTTTCGTCGCGGCAAACGTTGGACGTGGCTCAGAGCGCGTGTAGATTTCGTGCGCAGTCAAGTCCCACAAATGAAGGTCAGCGAGATCATCAAGCATCTTCTCAATCCACAAGGCGCGCCTCGCGACGGAGTGACCATCCTCGGCGGAGAACCTTTTCTTCAACCAAATGGATTGCTCGCCTTGATGCAATCGCTCAAGCGGCGCGATCAACACATCATGCTGTATACGGGCTACACGCTGGAGGATTTGCTCAGTCGTGACGACAGATCCATCAAGCGGATCCTTGGAGCAAAAATCAAATTCGAGATGTCCTGCCAAACGCTTTTCGGCCTGATGTCATATAGGTATTGGCGCCATTGTTAATCACAAGGTATCTTTGCGTCGGAAGAAAGACGCCATGAAACTATCGCCATTTCGTTTTCTATTTCTCGCTTGCGTGGCCGGGGCGCTCGCCGCGCCGATCGGCTACTTGGCGGCGCCACATCTCGATCATCGCTCATACACGCGTCCTGGTTTTGCCGACACGACCTTTGAGTGGCGGACCGCCACGCCCGAGAGCCAGGGGATGTCAAAAGAGAAGCTCGACGCGCTCAAGGAAGTTATGGCTGCGCGCAAGACCAAAGCGTTCCTGGTCGTCCGCAATGACAGAATCGTTTACGAGTGGTACTCCGCCGACCATTCCGCGTCGAAGCCGCACGGAACGGCGTCGCTGGCCAAGGCCGTCGTCGCGGGGTTGTCGCTCGGGGTCGCGCTGACCGACCGGCGCACAGCGCTGAACGACAAGGCCGCGAAATTCGTCCCCCAATGGAAAAACGATCCGCGCAAATCAAAAATCACCATCCGTCATCTCGGCTCGCACACCTCAGGGCTGGAAGACGCCGAGGCCAACAACCTGCCGCACGAGAAACTGACCGGATGGAAAGGAGATTTCTGGAAGCGGCTCGATCCGCCCAACGACCCGTTCACGATCTCTCGCGACCTGACGCCCGCGCTCTACGATCCGGGCGCGAAGCTTCAGTACAGCAATCCGGGCATCGCCATGCTGACCTATTGCGTCACTGCGGCGATAGGAGGGGGCGAGAGCAAAGACATTCGCGCGTTACTCGCAGAGCGCGTGCTGCGCCCGATCGGCATTTCCGATGAAGAATGGTCGGTCGGTTACAACCGGACGTTCACTGTGGACGGCCTGCCGATGGTCGGCTCGTGGGGCGGCGGCAGTTTCACGGCGCGCGCTCTGGCTCGCATCGGCAGGCTGATCCTACGTCGTGGCGATTGGGACGGCCGGCGCATTCTGAGCCGGGAAGCCACGCGTCAAATCACGGGCGACGCTGGCCTGCCAGGACATTGCGGCATGGGATGGTGGACGAACGCCGCCGGGCGCTACGCGAAACTGCCGAAGGACGCCGTCTGGGGCGCAGGCGCAGGCGATCAGGTGTTGCTGGTGATTCCGAGTCTAAACCTGATTATGGCGCGCTACGGGCAGACGATCGAGCCGCCGCCGCCCGGCGCTCCTGACGTCTTCGCCGCCTATCACGACCCTCGCGCGAAGATTCTCTTCGAGCCGCTTGTGGAAGCCATCACGAACAAATCTGTGCCTGCGGGCAAAGCGCCGTCGCCTCCTCGCAGCGCGGTCATCAAAGAAATACAATGGGCGCCGCCCGAGACGATCGTGCGAAAAGCCAAAGGCAGCGATAACTGGCCGATGACCTGGGCCGACGATGACGCGCTCTATGCGGCTTACGGAGACGGCAATGGATTCGAGCCTTTCATCACTGAGAAACTCAGCCTGGGATTCGCGAAGATCGCCGGCGCTCCTCCCGACTTCTTGGGCGAAAACCTCCGATCTCCCACCGGCGAGGCCCGCGGTCAGGGCGCCGCCGGAAAGAAGGCCAGTGGAATGCTGATGGTGGACGGCGTTCTTTACTTGTGGGCGCGCAATGTGGCCAACTCGCAGCTCGCCTGGTCACGCGACCGCGGCACGACCTGGACCTGGGCCGACTGGAAGTTCACCGAGAGCTTCGGCTGTCCGACTTTCCTCAACTTCGGACGGAATTACGCCGTCGCGCGCGACGGATTCGTCTACGTCTATTCGCCCGACAGCGATTCGGCATACGAGATCGCCGACCGTTTGACGCTGGCGCGCGTTCCGAAGGATAGGATTCACGAGCGTGAGGCTTATGAATTCTTCGCAGGTCTCGACGGCGCGAGAAGGCCGAAATGGACGCGCGATCTCGCACGGCGCGCCGCCGTCATCACTAATCCCGGCCGATGTTATCGCAGCGGCGTCACGTACAACGCCGCGTTCAGACGTTATCTGCTCGTTCAGCCTGTGCCCGGCGCGGCTTCGCGCAACCGCGAGGGCAAAATTGACGTACGCTTCAGCGGCGGCCTGGCGATTTACGACGCGCCTGAACCTTGGGGACCTTGGACGACCGCCTTTTTCGCCGAGCGGTGGGACGTCGGTCCGGGCGATATGGCGAGCTTCCCCACTAAATGGATGAGCGCGGACGGCCGGACTCTTTACCTCGTGTTTTCAGGCGATGACAACTTCTCTGTTCGCAAGGCGACACTGACGCTCAACTGATTATTCAGGCCAACTTAGATTGTCACTTTACCCATAAGTTGGCTCTGGCGGGAATTTGGTGAGCCGAGGCTATTCCGAGTGAACCGCCGGTTATGAAGCTATTTACCGTGCGCCTTCGTTGAGCCAGTGGCGCTTGGGTATTAAGTATCTGTGCCGGCTCAACGAAGACATACCTTTAATTGGCAGGCAAGTCTTTTCTCAAATAGAACGTTCGTCCATAACCGGGAACGTCCTGAATTTGAAAACCACGCTGTTCAAGAACGCGCCGTAATTTCGGGTTTGGGTTAGCGCAGTCGACCGCGTGAACGATCCACTCCACTGCCATAAGATTATTTTGCCACGCATATTTTTCCGCCAGAGCAGCGATAGTTGGCAACGCTCCTTCACCACCACCTTCAATATGCGCCAGTTCGAGGTTCTGGCGCAAAAATTATCTGACCATACAAGATATTGCGTAAATGAAGTCAATGAACCCACTAATGATTGTGGTCGAAATTTTATTCGCACCAGAACCATTTCCGATCAACTTCACTGCACAATTCTCAATGCTTTGAGGACTATGCACGGCTGGCAATAATTAAGCTAAAGCGAGAAACCTGAAACGATTTGGCCTGAAACGTCACTTACTACCGCGCGGTTAACACGCAGAGCTGGAGACGAAAACCGTCGTAATCCATGGCGAGCGCAACGCGGACATCATCGAAACTTTTGGATCTTATAGACCCGCCTGCGCGAAATCCGCTCTGTTAATCACAAAATTGCGGTCGGCTTGTAAACAAACCGGTCCTGCTGAGTATTGTAAATGAGAAGCGCCGCGAGCGATTTGCTAACCCCACGCCAGTTCATCCGTATTTGAAACGAGACCTGGAGCGTGGGCGACTGGCGCCGGCGCCAAACACAGTAAATGGAGACGAAATGGCGGATTTGCAGGAAGCTCTTCGGCGACTCAGAAAAGCGCCCGGATTCACCACCACCGCGGTGATCACGCTCGCCTTGGGTATTGGCG
>DASTMP010000453.1:0-16927 GCA_035714085.1 Blastocatellia bacterium | reverse complement strand
GTCTTCTGGCCAGCGAGCGCACGCTCCAGGTCGATCACCGAGACGTCGAAGGAACAGGTTCTTCTGTTAAGTCCAACATCGTCCTCCATACTGCCACACATTCGTCCTGCCTTTGCGTGAATACCCATAGGTCACGCCCCTTCGATAGATACTTGTCGCCATTCCGCTCGTAGGTCATCTCGAATGCATAGCTTGCGACCGCCGTGGCTCCGCTCACGTCAACCTGCAGATCGCTCTCTTGAAAAGAGATCATATGAGCCTGCCCGCAAAAATCCGTATAGCCGGCGATAAACGCCTCCTGGCCCTCCGATCGCCCTACGAATCCTGGAAAAGTCATCACGATCTTTTCATCAAGTAGGGGCTTCATCTTCTCCGGTTGTCCGGAGAGCCAAGCTTCGTTGATGCGCCGAAGGCTGTCTCTGACGATGTGGTTCATATTGTCTGACATCTCCTCTTCTCCAATCTTTTTACAGGCATCCCCAAATGATTACTCCACGGCCCATGCTTCCGCAACAGCGTCACGATTTTCCTCTCCTCGTCTGGAAACCGCAATGCGTATCCTAAAGGCGTACATTCGACCACTTCATCGGGCCGCGTGAGTGTCCTTAGATGGATCTGCCGTCTGATCTCTGCTTTCCAGAATCGCTTTTATTCATAGGTATTTGAGAAGCCGGTTCAACACTAAAATGATGGCGACGCCATCGATAACGAATACATTTGGTGATCTACGCGCCATCTCCGATAATTATGCCGCGGGAGCGTCCCGTGAAGAGCCAGGGCAATCCGAAACTCAATGACGCTATTGTTCGAGTGTCGGAAAGAGATACGCAGTGTTTATCACTCAATCGAGCGGCGCGGTTATGCAATCAAGCGAGAAGTTGCAGCGTGGACGGGAGGCAAGCTGAAACTCGGCCCGAGCGTACTCTATGAATCGATCCGCAAGATGCTTGAAGCGGGGGTTGATTGAGGAAGCGGATGGTCGTCCTAATCCACACTTGGACAATGAACGGCGCCGCTAC
Organism: Blastocatellia bacterium; assembly: GCA_035714085.1. GTDB lineage: Bacteria > Acidobacteriota > Blastocatellia > RBC074 > RBC074 > JAJVID01. The sequence goes on along the minus strand of DASTMP010000453.1, from coordinate 15,908 downwards.
TACCGGATCACCAAGCTCGGGCGAAAGATGGCGCAGGTGGAAGCCGCTCGCATGAGTGAACTACTGAAGCTAGCAGCATCTACTTTTGGAATCACAAATCATGACTAATGAGTCACGCTCGGTTCGACTTTACCGGCGGCTGATCGAACGTTATCCAGCCGCTTTTCACGAAACCGATGCAGGTTCGCTCGAACAGGCATTTCGCGACAAGCTAGATAAAGCGAGTGGGGCTTGGGGAGTCGCCAGGCTCTGGTTTTTTGCGCTGGCGGACTTGTTTATCTCGATCGCAGTTCATGTGATGCGCGAAGCGCTTCAGGATGGACGGTACACGCTCCGGCTTTGGGCGCGCCATCCGCTTCACACTGTGTTCACGATCGCCGCGCTTGCTATCGGCATCGGCGCTACAACAGGAGGCTTCAGCGTCGTCAGCACTCTGTTGTTGCGTTCGCTTCCATTCCACGATCCGGAGCGGCTGGTCTCATTTCATCCGAACGAGTTTATTCCTCCTCACGGCAGTTCAAAACAGTTTCATGACTGGCGGGAGCAGAGCGCCTACCTTGCCAATGCCGCGCTTGTCGAGGATGGCGATGTCAATCTTGATGTGGCTCAGGCTGCAGTTCGCGCGCACGCGGCCCGTGTGTCCTGGAATCTATTCACTGTACTCGATACGCCCGCAGCCTTGGGCCGGACGTTCCTGCCTGGGGAGGACGCGCTAAGTAGCGATCAGGTGGTCGTCATCAGTTATGGACTCTGGCAACAACTATTTGCGGGGGACCGTAGCGCTGTAGGTTCTTCAATCCAAGTCAATGGCGCGCAATTGACTATCATCGGCGTCACACCACCTGGTTTTGACTATCCACGAGATACTGTTCTTTGGCAGCCCGCAAATCGGTCTATATTTTCAGAGGGCAATAACGGCTGGACAACGGTGGCGCGATTGAAACCCAGTATCACATGGTCGCAGGCGCGCGCCGCGTTCGAGGCTGACGCAAATCGTCTTTCGTCGGCTCCCGGCCGCCTTGATCCTTCAAGTCCCCGTCCGAAGATGAGGTCCCTCCGGGAAGCTCTGACAGGCCCGGTTGCGAGCGCTTCGCTGATATTGATGGCGGGCACGGCGCTTATCCTGTTGATAGCTTGCGCCAACGTGGCGAACCTGCTTATGGCTCGAATAACCGACCGGGCTTCAGAGTTGAGTATTCGCTCCGCCTTGGGAGCAAGCCGGGGAAGACTAAAACGGCAGTTGCTGACGGAGTGCCTGTTTCTTTGCGCGGTATCCGCTATGGCCGGGCTACTTGTCGCCGCTGGTATTACTTCCGTGGCCGCAAAGGTTCAGCCGCCGCCGCTCACGGCAATGTCCTACTCGCTTCTTGATATAAGGATTCTCGCATTTAGCTTGACCATCTCGGTTCTCACCGGGTTGCTATTCGGCGTTTTGCCGTTCTTCTCAATCGGCCAAGCTCATATCTTCGGCGGCAGAGGTTCTGGCAGGACTCGGAGATCGCGAGTCTTCAGTCAATTCCTAACAGGAACTCAAGTGGCTCTAACCCTCATCCTTCTCACCGCGTCGCTATCGATTGGTCGCGCATTCTTTCAACTGATGGCGGCCGATCGCGGTTTTACCGCCAGAGGTATTGTGACGGTAAATGTGTCCCTGGAAGGAACGACACGCCAAACCAGCGAGCAGCGACGTCACTATTTCGAGGAAGTCCTCGCGCGCCTCCGCCGTCTCCCGGGAGTTCGCAGCGCCAGCGCCACGGAGTTTCTGCCACTATATGCGACGGGCTTTGTGGGCGGACCATTCGGAGTTGACGGGCGTCGCGCGAATCGCGCTTCAACCATGGTACCCACGTTGGCGGACTACTTCCAAACCATGGGGGGGCGGATTCTGGAGGGGCGCGAGTACACACAGGCAGAGGTTGCCGCAAGAAGTCAGGTGGCGGTCGTCAATGAACGTTTTGCCGCCTCGTTTGGCGGGCCGCGGGAGGTCCTCGGGCGGCGCCTCACCACCGGCCTTGGGAACTCGTGGAAGATCATTGGCGTCGTACGGGGCATGGAATTCGAAACTGACTCATCCGGAGCAACCTCGAATCAGGTTTTTGCTCCCGCAGAGTCCCCTGGCGCCTTCGTTTCTACGTTTGTGGCCAGAGTGGATGGTCGCGCGGACGACCACCTTGCCACAATCCGTGAAGCGATTCGGTCGGTGGACCCTTATGTTCCGGTATTCGGAGTGAAAACCATGGAACAGCGTTTGGAGGATTTTTTCATTCGCCAGAGGGCCTATCGGACGGCTGTTTGGATGTTTGCCGGGTTCGCGGTTTTGTTAGCCCTAATTGGAATTTATGGCATCGTCTCTCATTCGGTGGCTGAACGAACCCAGGAAATGGGTTTGCGAATGGCCGTCGGCGCCACGCCTGCCAGGGTTAGAGGTATGCTCTTGACACAGAGTCTGCTGGTGATCGCGGTTGGAGCGGTTCTCGGAGTAGTTGGCGCAAGCGCTATCGGGAGCTCCCTCGATATTGTAATTCCCGAGGCGAAGCCGGTTGGTTTGGCAATATCCATGGCCCTGGCCGTCTCTTTGAGTGCGACAGCGGCGATGACCATATGGTCCGCCACACGCCGTATCCCAAAACTCGACATCATGCGAATGCTCCGCGCTGAATAGGCCACAAGGCTCCCGCCGTGGCGATTCGAAAGCCTGGATTCCGACCCGCGTTGGACGGAGCTACTCCGCCGCATGAATTCCCCGCAGGAATGATCTCCCTGCCGTGGAGCGGCAGGGGATCGGATGCTGCTCAGCCATCGACAGGAGGCGGCGAACGCTCTACCGCAGACGGACTGCTGAAGAAGCAGAACATCCTTGAACCTTGAACGCAGGTCATAGCGTGTGTAGAATGCCGCGCGTCAGTGTCGAAAAATTTCCTGGTACCCTCACCAAACGCGGCGCGGCCTCGCGCGCTTGATTTGTCGCCCCTCTGAATATCGGCTCTGGTTCCGGAGCGCCTTGGCGCCAACTCACTTAAAGCTCTGGCGCAACTTGACCAAAGCCTGCCATCGCTGATTTCTTACAATTTCATGACGACCGACGCTTTCTCCAAAATCACAATGGATGTCTAGCTCGCTCCTGAACTGAGGTATATATGACACAAGGATTTCAGAGGCCCACCAAACATTATGTCAACGTCTTAGGGGTTCTTATAGGCCTGGCTGTCGCAGGTTCGAACCTGCTCTACTCCGGGTGCAGCATGGTACGCTCCAACACTCCGACTACCGTCACAGTTCCGGATACGAAGCCGCCGACTTCGACAATCACGTTCCCTAAAGCAGGAGCAGCCGTATCAATCAGAACCACAGTCAGCATTACTGGGACTGCGAGCGATACCGGCGGCGGGACGGTGGCCCGGGTCGACGTGTCGGTGGACGGTGGGACTACCTTTAGCGCGGCCACGGGGACGACCGTATGGAGTTTTAGCTGGACGCCAACCACGCCAGGACCGGCGACGATCAGCAGTCGCGCGGTTGACAGCAGCGGAAACGTGCAGAATCCTCCAGCGCAGATTACCGTTACTCGAGCTGCTGGAGGGACGTGGACGGCTCAGGGCCCCGGCCCGACCCTGAATGGGAAGGTCGAACACGTATCCCCCAACGACGAGGTGGTCGGAGCGATTCAAGCTCTGGCGCCGCATCCGACCGATTCGAGCATCCTCTATGTCGGTGGAGTCAACGGCGGTATCTGGAGGACCAGAAATGCGGCAGCCGCAAGTCCCGACTGGACGCCGTTGACCGATAATTTCCCGTCGCCCTCGATCGGCGCCCTGGAGTTCGATCCCACTGACGCAACCCATCAGACGCTCGTTGCCGGCATCGGCCGGTTCAGCAGTTTTAGCCAAAGTGGAGGCCCGCTGACAGGAATACTTCGCACCAGCGATGGAGGCGATAATTGGACCCCAATAAGCCATCCCCTTCTGACCAATCAGAACATTTCAGGCGTCGCCGCCCGCGGATCCACGATGCTGGCCTCATCCACCGTGCTGGGCTCATCCACCGGCGGCCTCTTCCGCAGCGTTGACGGCGGTGTTAACTGGACCCTGGTATCCGGCGGAAATGGCCTGACAGCCGGAGGTATCTTTGACCTCGCCGCCGATCCGAATCCGAGCAATCTCAACCGTTTCTACGTGGCCGTCCAGAGAATCGGCATTTTCAGTAGCGCTGACGGCGGAGCGACCTGGACCAATATCTCCAGCGGTGATCCTACCCTGAATGGGGTTATCACCAATGCCCAAAACAACAACGCCAAGATGTCGGTCGGGAGTAACGGCCGACTATACGTCATTGTCGTAGTCAACGGACAGGCTCAATACATCGGATTCACCGACAACCCGACTGAGGCCGCCACTGCCTGGACCGCCATGGATCTGCCGCAGACTCGCGAGTCTGATGGCCATATCGTGGGACTCCACCCTGGCGCACAGGGAAGCATTCATCTTTCGATTGCGGTCGATCGAAATAACTCGAATATAGTCTATGTGGCCGGCGATCGTCAGGACGACTCTGGCCTTCCTCCCCCCAACAATTTTCCCAACTTCATCGGGGCGCGCGACTTCTCGGGACGGCTCTTCCGCGGCAATACTACTGTTGCGCCGACTGGCGCGGTCCCGTCTCCACAGTGGCAACACCTGACGCACCTGAATTCGATCGCGCAAATCCCTGGAGGCGGCACGGCGCACAATAGTTCGCCGCATGCGGACTCGCGCAAGCTGGTGGTCGACGCCGGCGGCGACCTCCTCAATGTAAATGACGGTGGCGTCTATCGGCGCACCAGCCCGCAAAACAACACCGGTGACTGGTTCTCCATAAACGGCGACATCCAGACGGCCGAGTTTCACGACGTCGCCTATGACACTATCTCAAACGCCATCATACTCGGCGGCGCCCAGGACAATGGGAATCCGCAGGAGATCACCCCAGGCTCTACTACCTGGCGCAGCGTCTCGTCGGGCGACGGCGACGGCGGCGATGTCGCGGTCGATAACATCACGCTGGCGTCCAATAATCAGTCCATACGCTATTCAAGTTCCCAGAACCTGATGGGATTCCGGCGGCAGACCTACGACGCGGCTAACAATCTCGTCAGCACGGTATTCCCTGCTCTGACCGTTTTGAATGGAGGAGTCGCGCTGCAGGCGCAGTTCGTTACCCCAATTGAGCTGAACGCGATCACTCCGACCCGCCTGGTCATCGGCGGATCGAACGCCGTCTATGAATCACTCGACCAGGGGAGCACGATTACCCAGATCACCGGCCCCGGCGCCAATCGCAGCGCGATCGCCTATGGCGGCAAGTCAGGTGGGGTAAACAACCCGGATGTCCTTTATGTCGGCTCCGGTTCCGCGGTGTTTTTGCGAACCACTGCCGGCGCCGCTCTGGCGCCGACGGCGGCGCTCCCGGCCGGCGCCGGCGCTGTCCGCGATGTCGCGCTCGACCCGGACGAATGGAGGAGCGCGTATGTCGTCGACAGTAGCCATGTGTTCCGGACGACCGACGCCGGCGCCACTTGGACTGACATCACCGGCAACCTGGCGGATTTCGGGGCCGGAAACTTCAACACGACCGCGTTCGTCTCCGGCGCCCCTAACGGCGCTAATAAGTTGCTCGTGGTCGGCACGAACGCGGGGGTCTTTGTGTCGTACAGCGCCAGCGGCTTCACCCGTTGGGACAAGTTGGGAGCCGGTCTACCCAACGTCCTGGTTTTGGATTTACACTATGATGTGGTAGACGACGTGCTGCTGGCCGGCACACTGGGCCGCGGCGCGTGGACAATAACGAACCTCAAAATTATCACGCAGGCGACGGCTGCGCCGTGATTGAGGAAGATTGTTTATCATCATCGATATGATACATTTTCATTTGTCATTACAGGAAAATCGCAATGACAAATCAGAAGCTAAAGAAAGGATCGGGATCAATGATGCGACTCGGTTTATACGGCGCCGCATGCGTAATAGCGCTCATGCTCAATTTCGCTATCATCACCATGAGCGCGAATGGCAAGAACGCCCAAAATCCGCAAATCGCGGCGGATCTCACAAGATTTCGAAACTACATGGAGGAGATTAATCCGGGGAAAAAATGGCGCTCCGGTCCGACGCCCATGGACAGTGAGGAGATTCGCACGGCGTACGGAAAGGCGCGGTTTTACTCCGTCTACTCCAGTCCTCCGATGCCTCCGGGCGCTCCCCTACCGGAGCTGATCGAGGAATATGACCGAAAGATGGACGAGTATCATAAACAGTTCATCTCCATGACCATCAGAATTGACGAGACAGAAAATATGGCGCCTCTTTCTGGAGCGGAGGATTACAATCAGGGATTGATGCGGGTCACAACCGACGATGACGCCAGGATCTGCGCGGCCGCCATATTGTCGTTATACAGCTCTGGCCGCGTCGGCCCGCAGATTGTCACGGCTAAGGAAGTCACCGTGACCAGAAGCGAGAATGGCTGGTCATGCAGTGTGTTTCGGGAGAATGCCTTCCGGGGAGAGGTCGTTTTCGATAAAGACGGTAAATGCGTCTCTATGACGAAGGTGTACGCTGGGCCGCTGCCATCATGAGCGTATAACCGCCAATCTATCGCTGGAGATCCAAAGAGACCTCAGCCGCCGACGTCCACTTGTGAGGCCGCGGCGCAGCAATCTACGATTGTTGCTGCGCCTGCACGTTCGTCTTTGCAAGTTCTGCTTTCCGCTCACCTCTGTTGACTACACCATCGCCCCTAATCGAATTTGCGACTTCGTGTCGCACACTGAATTTAAAGAGATTACGCAGCTGAAGCTGAATTCTCCAATAGTATCCAGCGCGCTGAAGGCTCACAAATTACCAGTGAATCTAATCGTTTGCAGTCGGCACAGAACTTGCTAACTCCGACGATGAGCGTGATCGCTGTCTCCGCATAATTCAGGCAGCGAAGCAGTAAAAATGAAAAATCAAGGTAGAGGGCACGTCCGTGAGGATCTTTGTTGCTGGAGCCAGCGGCGCAATCGGCCTGCCACTGATCGCTGAACTCGTTCGTCGGGGTCATACGGTAACAGGCATGACATCATCCGGGGTGGGAGCGAAAAAGATTATCGAGCAGGGCTCAGCAGCCGAACTCGCGAACGCATTCGAGGCCTCCTCTGTAGAAAGGGCGCTCCGTCGCGCTGATCCTGAAATCGTGATCGATCAACTGACGGCCTTGGCGCATCGAACGCAAAGGCGAGGAAGATCCTCAACTTCCGACACCGCCGCTTGGAGTGGCTTACAGCCTTACGGGCGCCGGCTTAGGCCCTGATCCTTCCGGCGCCGCTGAACAATATCTGTTCACAAGCAACTCGTGAAATCGTCTCGCGGTCACATTCTGGGATGCGCCAGTATCGACCGCGGGCGTGAAAAGCAGGAGACGAAAAAATGAAAATGATACTGATTTTGTTATGCCTGATGACAGGCGCGCTGGTAGCTCAAGAGCCGAAGGTAACTCCGCTGATGTCGAAGGACCTGACAGAATGTCCTGGAAAAGAAGGCGCCATGATTACAGTGGAGTATGCCCCAGGCGGATCTGATGTTATTCATCGGCACAATGCCCACGCATTTGTCTACGTGCTGGAGGGCAAGGTAATAATGCAGCTACGAGGAGGGAAACCACTGACGCTCGGGCCGGGACAGACCTTTTATGAAGGGCCAAAAGATGTTCACTTGGTCGGCCGGAATGCCAGCAGCACTGAGTCAGCAAAGTTCTTGGTGTTCTTTGTGAAGGACAAAGGGGCCCCGATTCTTATCCCGGCAAAGTGACGTGGATGACAAAGCGCGGCGACAGGGCGCGCTCATCGTTATCGTTTGTCATTAATTCGGAATGACCATGTCTAACCGGAGGCGCCACGGCCGTGGGTAATGCGCGCCCTGCTATTCTTGTCTAAGCGCCGCCATAGGATCGACGCGCGCCGCTCTCCATGCAGGAACAATACAGGCCATCAACGCGACGGCGGCAAACAGAACAGAAACTCCAGCGAGCGTCAAAGAATCGATGGGATCTGTCGCAAAGAGCATCGATTGAATGAATCGAGCCAAGCCAATCGCCCCCCCTAGACCCACCAGAATCCCGATGAACACAGGAAAAGCGCCACCCCCAACCACAAGGCGGATGATGGCGAAACGCGTTGCGCCCAGGGCCATGCGAATCCCCACCTCGTGCATGCGCCGCGCGGTAACAAACGAAAGCACGCCGTAGATACCGGCGCAAGCCAGGAGCATCGCCAGGAGTGAAAGACCGCCGAGCAGCGAAGTTGTCAACCGTCGTGACATCAGGGATTCGGTCTTCATCTCTTCGACAGTCCTTGCGCGATCGAGTACTTGTGTCTTGTCGACTCTGGTCACAGCTCGCGCCACTAACGGAATCAATGCGCCTCCGTCGCCGCTGCCACGCGCCACGATTCCCAAACCGACCACCGGATTTTGCGTGAAGCTGGCATAGGCGCCGACGTCGGTCAAGCTCTCAAGTCCCCTGCCCTTTTCGTCAACCACCACGCCCACAATCTCCCACGCGGTTTGAGGGCCCAGCCCGCGCCGGGTCGGGAGAATCTTCTCCACCAGGATGCGCTTGCCGATTGGGTTCTCCTTGGGGAAATAGCGTTTGACGAAAGATTCGTTCACAACAACCACAGGCGGCGAGCTAGCCGTATCGCGCTTGTCAAGGAAGCGTCCCGCCTTCAGCGGCAGCCCAAGCGCTTGAAAGTATTCCGGGGAGACAATTTTGAAACCGGTTCCCACCTCTTCATTCGGCTTGTCCGCCAAGCGAAACGGCATACCGTCGCCCCAACCCCGTAATGGAAGGCCGGTGGTTACCGCCGCCTCGCGGATTCCAGGCGTCGCACGCACCTCATCGAGGATGCGATCGACATACAACGTCAACGTCGCTGCGTCCGGGTTGCGCTCCATCGGCAGGGGAAGGTAGGCCGCAATCAGCCCCTGAGACTCAAACCCCGTCTCCACACTCATCAATCGTTGAAAACTGCGCACAAGCAGCCCGGCGCCCACCAGCAGAACGAACGCCACAGCCACTTGAGCGCCGACGAAGAGATTCCTGGCGAGAAGCTTACCCCGCCCTGAAGTATTCGACCGGCCACCTTCCTTCAATGATTCAGCGGATTCCTTTCCCGTTGCTTGCAGCGCCGGCGCCAGTCCGACCGCGACGCAGGTGAATAGCGTGGCCGCGGTGAGAAAGAGCAGAACCCGGCCATCCATACTCACGCTTGCCTCGGCTGGCAGGAAGAAAGGCGGCAGGAGGCTTTGAATCCATTGCAGCAAACCATAGCCGAAAGCCACACCTACGATGGCCCCGCACGCAGAGAGCAGCAGACTCTCCGTCAACAACATCCGCACCACGCGTCCGCGCCCTGCGCCCATGGCCAGCCGGACAGCGATCTCACGCGAGCGCAGCGTCGCGCGCGCCATCAACAGGTTGGCCAGATTGGCGCAGCCGATCATCAAGACGGCCGCAACCGCCCACATCAAGATCGTGAGTGATAGTCGTAGTTGTGGGCCCACTATGCGATCAATATATCGGTCCACGATTGCGCCCCAGCCCTTCTTCACATCCGGATAGAGCTCGGCGATCCCGGCGGCGATGGAGCTCATCTCAGCTTGCGCCTGTTCCAGGGTAACGCCGCGTTTCAGACGCGCCACTGCGCCATAGGAGTGGTAATTGCGCGGCGCTTGCGGTGGGAAGGCAAGAGGAATCCAGAGGTCGGCGCCACGCCGGTCGAACTCGCTGGCGCCCGGCAGCACACCGATCACCGTGTAGGACTCGCCGTTGAGCAGGATCGATCTGCCCACAACGCCCCTGTCGCCCCCCATAAGGTTCAACCAGGCGCGGTAAGTGAGTACGGTCACCTTCTCCTTACCCTGCTGGTCCTCATCGGGCGCGAACGTACGGCCCAAAGCAGGCTTCACGCCGAACACGTCAAAGTACGGCGCCGAGACCACACCGACGCGCAAGCTAATCGGCACGCTGCCAGATTCCCCCGCCAGGTAACTCATCGCGGCGCCAGTCTGCGCTGCCATCGATTCAAACGAGCGGCTTTGCTTCGTCCAGTCGATGTAGTTCGCCGGGGCGATGCCGTTGCGCCCGCCGCCCGGGGGCTTCTCCCACACTTGCACGATGCGTTCCGGCTCCGGATAGCCTACCGATTTCAGCAGGACGCCGTCGACCAGGCTGAAGATCGCCGCGTTCGCGCCCAACGCCAGCGCGATGGTTAATACCGCAAAGAATGTAAATCCCAGATCACGCCGCAAAACCCGCGTTGCATATCGCAGGTCCTGAAAAAATGTTTCGATCGTTGCTCCCACAAGAACCTCCTGATTTTCCTTGGCCTCCTCAGTGTAGAACTTGACGATGTGTGGCGCGCCCGCAGCCTTGGCGGCGTCGATGAAAGCGCGCTGGGTCTACACCATCCGTTGGACCACGTTGGAGATCATCAGAACGCTATCGACGCCACGGTCCCTCTTGATCAAGCTCTGCTTCGCTCAACCTGCGAAATACCGACCGATGAAATTAATCCCAAACGATTCTATTTCGCGCCGGGACCGAAGGTAAAGGTCAAGACGCCCTTTATTCTGACCGGAGCGCCGCTGAAGATTGTCGGGCTAAAGACCCACTTACGAGCCGCCTCTACAGCCGCGCTTCGCAGCGCGAAGTGACCGCTGATGGCTGTAGCCTCAACAACAAGCCCTTTTTCCGAGATGGTAACCTCTACCCCGACTGTCCCTGTGGCGTTCATCTTCCGTGCGCTCGGCGGATAGACTGGGTTGACTCTGGTAATGGCGCGTCCCTGCAGCACATCTTCTGAAACCTTCTCCGGCTCCTGCGGCAAGGGCGGCGGGGGCGCCGCTGGCGGCGTTTCCACATGGCCCTGGACGCCAGGAACAATTGGAGATGGCGGCGACGGATACTGAGAAAGCGCGACTGTCTGTACAGGATCCACATTTGTCGCGGGCGGGTTGACGATTTGATTTTTCGTTTTTATCGCGGGCCGCTTATTGGGAAGGCTGTCAGAAAAGCTATCCGGCGCGCGCAACATCTCCGCCAGGTCGCTTAACCGGTTGGCCTGATAGAACTGTTCGTTCTGTTCGATGACTGCGCGGAAGAGTTCGGGCTTTCCGGTCAGACCTTTTTTGAAAGTCCCGACAATGATCGCGACGAATACTTTACGCCCATCCGGCAAGTTGGCGTTGACTTCGGCGCAGGCGGGCAGGTCCTGCCTCGTTTTATCCGGGGCGGCGATTGGCTCGCCGCATTCGGTCAGTTGCCAGACCACACCAGACTTTGGGCCGGTGATCTGCTCGAACCAACTTGCAAATGAGCGGCTGGGCAGTTCCGCATCCAGGGCGGAAGCAGGCATCTCTCGTACCAAAGACAATGCCTGCTTCTCGAACGAATCTATCTGCGGGGCGCCGGCCATCCAGACGCACAACACACTCGTGATCGCAAATAGCTTCAAATTTGTCATGGCCTTAGAAGTTGAGCTTCAGCCCCAGCTGGATAGTGCGTGGATCATACGCCGAGGTGAAGCCGGAGAACTGACTTGAGGGTAACGCCGAATTGCCTTTGACGCGGACATCCTGAAACCTCAATGGATCGAGGATGATCGTATTGGTTATGGTGTTCACTTCCTTGAAGTTGACCCGATTGAACAGATTGAAGGCGTCGAAGATGACCTCGAGCCCAAGCGGGCTGTCTCCTTTGAAGCGGACTTGCCGTCCCACTCTCATATCAGTGGTGAAGAAATCCGGCCCGATGAATGTGTTGCGCCCTACCCCGAACGGGCGGTCATTGTTGACACCATCAAGGTTGACATCGAATCCGGTCCGGATGTTGAAAGGAAAGCCGCTGCGCGCAGTGACGATAGGCGAGACGTAAAAATCGGCGAGCGCGCGCTCGTACCACGAACCGCCGCTGAACGGACTTTCTAAGACCGCCGCGAGGGTCAGCCGGTGACGCAGGTCGAAGGAAGAAAGACTACGATCATCGCGAACGTTGGTCGGATCCTGTGGCCCAAGATCGAAGTTGAGGTCGGTGGCGTCGCTTATCGTTTTGCTGTAGGTATAAGACCCGATCACCTGGTAGCGTTTGTTGAAGCGCCTAGTCAACGAAACCGTCGCGCCGTGATAGGCCGAAAGGCCGGATGACTCAAACAGGTTATTCACCAGTTTCGTCGGGTCGATGCGTCCGGCCAATGACGGGCGCCCCAGGGCGTCGAGAATGGCGTTGTTCACCGTCGCGTTGCCCTGCCGGGAACGGATGAGTTTTACGCCGCGGTTAAGCAGGTAGTTAACGGAGATGTTCCAGTCACGGCCGAACTGGTGATCAACCCCAAGGCTGGCTTGAATGCTGTAGGGGTTGACCAGGTTATTCTCCGTCCGCCCCACTATCCGGTTTGATGATGTGCTGTCAAAGCCGAGCAGGTTGATGAAGTCAGATTCCTGAATGGTACGATTCGAGGGAAACGTCAACAGTCCCTGCGCTACCAGATTCTGATAGAAGCAGAAGGACGGAGGCACGCCGGCGGTCGTGAGCGCAATACCGCAAGGCGACGTCGGAGAGATCGGAGTTATGCGTGGATCGGCCGTCACAGCAATACTCCTGACCTGCTGATTATTAAAGACGGTCGAGACAAAGCCGACGCCCGTGGATACCGATTGGTAGTAGAGGCCGCCGCCGCCACGGATCACAGTTCGCCCGTCATTGAACGGCGAGTAAGCGAAGCCTATGCGCGGGCCAAAATTGTTATTGTCGCGCGGCGTCCCTGGAGGTTGCACTTCGTAATCGTATCGCATGCCATAGGACAGATACAGATTCGGCCTTAATTTAAAACCGTCCTGCAGGTAGCTCCCGATAAGGTATCCGCTAATACTTGTATTCGGGTTGCCCACACCCTGAGTGAACGCGGTCGGAAAGCCGAAGTTGACTTGCTGAACGAGGGTCAACGGATTTGTCGTAACCACCGGGACCAGGTCGGGCCGTCCGAGGCCGCCCGCTGCGGTTGGAGTCGAAAGCGCCGTGACGAGTCGCGCCGCCGCGCCGTTACCCAGCGACTGATCCAGCACCGGACCGAGAGATATCGGTAACTGCGAGAAATCGATGGTACCGGCGAGAAAGACAGCGGTCATGGTATTTACTTCGTAGCGGCCGACATCGGCGCCGAATTTGATGTTATGCCTGCCGTGCGGCAAGCTGAAATTGTCGAGGAACTGCAGGCGCGGCGTGTCTCGTTCCGAAGGCGAACCGTTGTCTCGTCCGAAGAAGGCGACGCCGTTCACCGAAACACGCGGTCCGAACGGGTTTATTGGGTCGAGATTGTAGCTGTTGCGGCTGTATTGGAAGCGGAGTTCATTCGACAATCCATTGCGGAAAAGGTGCGTTTCGCCGAGAACGACGGTGTTGTCTCGAATTCCTATATCGTAAGCTCCTGAGGGCGCGACGAGGCCGCCGACGCCCATGTTATTCTGGCTGTCATTCGTCAAACTATATCTAAATAAGATGAAATCCTGATCGCTTAAACCGTGATCGATCCGGAGGCTGCTCGTGCTGGCATTCTGTAGTGTCGGGAATACCCCGCTCGAAACATTGAACATGTTGAATGTGTTGCGGTTGGCGGGGAACGAACCGCTGAACGGGTTCGAGCTGTTTGGCGAAGGGAACGGACTGTTCGGCGAAGTGGTGAGCAGGAGCTGAAGTCCTTGCCCTTGCGCGGCGAGAATCGGCGAGCCTGATCCGATCAGCGTGTTAATCAAATCCTGTTGCCCCGGAGTCGGCCGCAGGATAGAAGGGTCGGCCAGGATTGTTGTGATAGCCGATTCGCGCCGGAACAGGCCTTCGTAAGCCGCGAAGAAGAAGGTTCTGTCTTTCAGGATCGGACCGCCGATGGTGAAGCCTGGCTGGTTACGTTTGAAGGGCGGATCCGTCAGTTGCCCGGTCGCGAAGGTGTTTCGCGCGTCGAGCCGCTCGTTGCGGAAATAGTTGTAGACGTTTCCGTGAAACTGATTCGTGCCGCTTTTCGAGACGATGTTGATGATGCCCCCGGCTGCGCGGCCGAACTCCGCGTTGTAAGCGTTGCGGTTGATCTGGAATTCGTTCACCGCCTCCTGGCTGATGGTCGGGCGCACGCCATTGCCGATGATGTCATTATTGTCTACTCCATCGATCTGGATTGTGTTGGCGCGCCCGTTCTGACCGGAGAATGAAAGGCCTGAAGTAGTGAGAGCCGTGACCTGGACGCTGGTGACCGCCGGGCTTTCATCGATCACGCCCGGAGTCAGCTTAGCGAAGTCTAGAAAGTTGCGCCCGTTGATGGGCAGATTATTGATCGGCCTCTGAGTGATGGTCGAAGACTGATGCGTACGCTCAGACTCAATCAGCGGCTGATCGGTCTCGACCGATACCGAATCGATGGCCCCCCCGCGCGATATCTCGAAGTTAAGCGGGATAATCTCACCGACCGTGAGCCTGATGCCTTTTTTGATCTGCGTGTTGAATCCGTTGATCTGGATCTTCACCTCGTACTCGCCAGGCGGAAGAAGTGGAATGCGATAGTCGCCATTCGCGTCAGTGACGCCATTGCGCGCCAGCCCGGTGGCGATGTTGGTCGCTATGACAGTAGCTCCAGGCACGGGCGTTTTCGATGGGTCTGAGACGGTTCCGGTCAGGTCGGCGGATGAACTTCGCGCCTGCGCCAAAGCTGGCAAGGCGCCCAGACCGAGCGCGATGAGCAGGCAAAAGACTTTTACGATTTGCTTTAACAACATGTGACCTCCAAAAATAGCGGTTCCAGGCGCGGGCGACCAAAAAATGGTTGAATTCTTTAGAAAATGTGACGATCTCTTGGTCGCGCTCCACTTACAAAACCGCCGTAATAGATTTCTAGATTCGCGGTAGAGCGGATTCATATATCTATCTGTACCTGTCCTACTCTCAATAGTAGGCGCAGGAATAGTGATTGTTTTGAGGGGGAGCGACGATCAAGACTTTCTCTGCAGGAACGCTCGAATCTGGGTTTCTAGAGCGTGTTATCGACTTTTTCGCAAACACCTGATGGCGCAGAGAGGCTTTGTGCTGACGCTGCGATGGCGCCGAACGAAGCTTCGGCTCTCAATGTAGCGATCTCGCCGTCTGGTCAGTTACTGTGAACGACTACCCGAAACGCTGGCCGGTCCGCACTGCAGGTATTTGCCATCTTTCTGTTGAAAGAACGATAGGAAGATCCTCGCCTAAAGTTAATAACACACTCCGGAGTCGCGCCAGGAGAAAGCTGTAGTTACGTCAGAGGAGCGTATGCGCTTATCCTTTCTGGTCACTTTAAACGCTGGATATTGAAGAATGGGGCCCTTTGTGGATTCCTTCCGAAACCTTTCCTGAGGAGCGAGGAGCTGAAAATATCTGGGGCAAGAATTGGGCAAATCAGGTGTAAACCGCAATCTAATACATTTTAGATTAGAAAGTCAATTAAGAATCCGATTTCAACGACCAACAGCGGAATTTGATTCGCGTCGAAGCGATTCTGCCGGTGAGCTAAGGCGAGAAACATGAAACGGTTTGGCCTGAAACGTCACATACTACCGTGCTGTTGACACGCAAAGCTGGATCGGCTTGTAACCAAGCCGATCTTGCTGAGTATTGCAACTGAAAGTGCCGCGAGCGATTCGCTAACCCAACGCCGGGTCATCCGTATTTGAAACGGGACATGGAGCGTGGGCGACTGGCGCCGGCGCCAAACACAGTAAATGGAGACGAAATGGCGGATTTGCAGGAAGCTCTTCGGCGACTCAGAAAAGCGCCCGGATTCACCACCACCGCGGTGATCACGCTCGCCTTGGGTATTGGCG
>DASTMP010000452.1:0-2461 GCA_035714085.1 Blastocatellia bacterium | reverse complement strand
TTGTCGAGCTCGCAATAGAGTTCGACGACCTGATCATCAGGATTGCGATGGAAGGTCGCGATGTTATGGCCCGGACCGAGCCGCACGGGTCCCCAGATAATCGGGGTTCTGTTCTGGCCGAACAGATCGCACGAATTCTGCAGGTGGATGAAGTCCTTCAGCTCGAATGCGATGTGGTGCATCTTGATGTTATTGCCGCGGATGAAATTTACCGTGTGATGATCTGAGTTGCAGCGCATGAACACAAAGAAATCGTCGATCCAATCCGAAATGCGGAAGCCCAGTACCCGCTGGTAGAACTCGGCGGTCTTTTGTGGATCATCGACTACGAAGGCGATGTGCCCGAATTTGAGCGGGCCGACGCCGAAATGAGGCAGATGCTTGCCGAGGTAGCTCCATTCCTTGAAAAGCGCGATCGTGGTGCCCTTGTTATCCTTGAACATCAATCTTGGGCCCATCCCAGGAACCGAATCGTTGCGTAACTCGCTCTTGATGCCCTCTTTTTCCAACTCCCGCGCCATCTCGCCGAAGTCGGAATTCGGCGCCACTTCAAACGACAACGTGGCACAGCGTTCGCTCTTGCCCTTGTTGAGCTCTATCGCGAGGAGACCAAGGTGGGTGGTGAGGAAGACCCGATCCTTATCCCGCTCGGCCACCACCAGTCCCATGGTCCGCGTATAGTAATCGACCATCCTTTCCAGGTCGGCTGTCTCGAATGTGGCGTGCCCGATGCGTCTTGGCTTGATCATTTTTTCCCGCACTTCGATCTTCGAATCGGGAGACGTTGGCTTGATCCAAAATCTCCTCCATACTCGAGTATATACAAGACAAGGACGCGCCGCGATACCGCCGACCAGAGGTGCGCGGTGATGCGCCAGACGGCTAGAGCCGCTTGGCTCCTCGATCAGATGCAAACTCTGTGAGTAGGTGCGCGCGAGAAGCGCCAACCCGAACCAACGGCATCGTAACGGTCACGCTCTGGCGCTGGAAGGCCTGGCTGATGTTGCCGATCGGTCATTGGTGTGGTGTTGGGCGCACCGGCGAGGTGTCGGTTCTTGCTCCAACAGCGGACCTCGGAGCTGGCGGCCGAAGCGACGCTAAGTGCCAATAAGAGACATGCCCCATCACGTGATTGGCACGCTTTGGCGGACGAGATGATCGGACCGTGCAGTTCTGCAATTCCCCTGAGAGGGCGCACGCACAACAAAAACGGGGCTCTGCAGGGTCACAGCAGAGCCCCAACCGAGCGGGACGACATAAAAGGGGGGCAACGTCGAACCGCCCGTCGTCAGCGGTGGCCGGCCCAGCCTATCAGTAGCGTGTGGCTACCGTGTTGCTCGGGGAGAACCAGTTGAACCGATAGTTCACGCCGAACGTAACCATCTGAACATTGCGATCGTGGAGCGTGAACACGTCCCCCCCGATTACGGGAACGCCAAGCGGCACGGTCAGGGTCCGATCGCTCAGCCCGAGAAAGTCGTATTCGACCCGCGCCGACCAGTTGTCTGCAAACGCCCACTCAATGCCCCCGCCGGCCAGCCAGCCGCTAATGGTATTGTTGTTGGAAGTGGTGAACGATGCACCTGTCGTGACGTCGGTGACCGTAAAGCCGCTGTTGCCAATCCAGCCGCCACCGCCCTTGCCGTAGAACAGCACGCGATCCCAGGCGTAGCCGATCCGCCCGGCCACTGTCGCTATCCAGGTATCATTGGAGTTGACCCGGATAGTATCGCCGGCGATCACCCGCCCGCCGCTGTTATTATCGTTATTTGCAACTCCGTCGAAGTCAGCCTCAACGCCGATGACGAAGTTGTTTATTTGATAATTGATGCCGACTTGACCGCCGCCCATGAACCTCGCTCTGTTACCGTCATTGCCGGTGAAGTCGATGCCGAACACAGTATCGGTCATCGTGCGATCGCTCCACGCAACCCCCAGATTGCCGCCGATATAGAAGCCGGTCCAACTGAACAGCGGCGGCGCCGGCTGCGGCGCGGGCGGCGCCTTGACCGGCATATCGGCAGCGCTTGCAACGGCGCACATTCCCAACAGCGACGACGTCAGTACGCTGGCACGAAGGACTTTGGCGATTTTCCCAGGCATGATTGACCCCCGATTTGTCTCGCACCGGTTGTGCGCGGTTCGATGCATCGACGAAATCGGGAAGACCCCGCAGCTACTCAGTAGTTCAGCGGAGGCTTCTGGGGAAAACTGCCCGCCTATGCGGGCTAAGATCGATTTAATTCGCTGGATGTGGCTTTGCGGCCACAGTCATCGCCGCGATTCGCAGGGACCAGCAGCTCGTGGCGGCAAAGGGTATGGCCGTCCGACCAACTCTCAGCTTCCCGCTGTCGAGGTCTGTTTCAAGTCAAGAGCGGACATCGGATGTGCGGCCACGCATGTCCGCCAAGTGCCAGGATCTGCCGAAACTCGGCACGTGGCCAGCTCGCGTTGCCGTCAA
>DASTMP010000451.1:0-10535 GCA_035714085.1 Blastocatellia bacterium | reverse complement strand
GCGATGCCAAGCCATGGGGGGGTCGCCTTCTGTCGTTCTCCTGACTCCCTCATGGCTGCCTCCACTTCGCTGATGTCGTCGCAGAACTCCCACGCTTGGCAACGTGGGGATGCCCCTTCCATTGATCGCTGCAAGGTTGGTCCATAACCTAATAAAGGAAAGTTCGAGAATAATTAGGAGTTTGATGCTAGCTCTTGATTACATAGAAAAATGCGGTAAGCAGTGGAACTTCTAACCACATATTCAACCAGCTCTCAAAGATGATCAAGGCTTATAAAATCAGGCTCAATCCGACATCGGAACAGAAAGCATATTTCTATCGTGCCTCCGGCGTCGCCCGCTTCGCCTGGAACTGGGCTTTGGATGAGTACAAAAGGCGTAAAGCCGCCGGGCAGAAGATCGATTGGAACATGATCAAAATAGAGTTCCGTTCGAGGATCAAGACTGAATTCCCCTTTGTTCGCGGGGTAACGAAATGCGCCGCTGAAGTGGC
Source organism: Blastocatellia bacterium (assembly GCA_035714085.1). Taxonomy (GTDB): domain Bacteria; phylum Acidobacteriota; class Blastocatellia; order RBC074; family RBC074; genus JAJVID01. The sequence goes on along the minus strand of DASTMP010000451.1, from coordinate 10,042 downwards.
GATTGCCGATCTTCGTCAGGCGATCAATACCTATTACAAGACAAAAGGCGCGAAACCGAAGTCTAAAGTGAAATTTCCGGGACGGCGCAAACGCAGCAAAAAGATCGGCGGCTTTGGGGTGAACAACGATAAGTTTTCGGTCTCCGGTCATAGGGTTTATGTCCCGAAACTCGGGGACGTGAATATGGCCGAAACTCTCCGGTCGGGCGGCCACATCAGGAACGGCCGGATCAAAGAACAAGCCGGGAGATGGTATCTGATAATCACGGTTAGGGAAGAGGCGCAAAATCTTGAGTCTCTCCTTCAACCTGTAGCGAGTCCGTTAAGTAGCGTCGGGATAGATTTCGGTTTGTCCACGTTCGCGACACTCAGCAATGGCGAGAAGAGCGAAACCCAAGCTCAATACCGTCAGGCTGAGGGGAAATTGAAGCGTCTCCAGCGCGGACTGGCTCGAAAGAGGAAAGGCTCGAACAATCGGAAGAAATGGAAGCTGAAGATTGGGCGAGCGCACGAAAGAGTCTCGAATCTGAGGAGTGACTTTCTGCATAAATTCACGAGCGAGGTGACGAAGAGATTCTCAATCGTGTGTGTCGAAGACCTGTGCCTGAAGGGATGGATCGGACTGGCCGGGAAATCGACGCACGACGCAGGGATAGGTCGGGCGATCAATCAACTGGAATACAAGAGCGACGAGGTTGGGGGGAAATTGCAGAAAGTGGGACGATTCTTCGCGTCCTCGAAGCAGTGTCACGTGTGCGGATACATCAAGGAAGATTTGGAGTTGAGAGAACGAGAGTGGAAGTGTCCTAACTGTGGGGCCGAACATGATCGAGACGAAAATGGAGCGATCAATATCGAAATGGAAGGCGTGAGCCTTTTCGCCGGAAGTGGCTACATCGGCGAAACGCCTGTGGAGTTTGCGGCCACTGCGTTGAAGAGAGGCAAAGATCTTGCGTCTCAAGCATCAACGTAAGTTGCGGACTGTGAAGCAGGAACTTTCCGCGTTTTTCCACGAGAAAGGTAGCAGTTAGGCAATGAGAATTTATACTGGCCATGCCGGAAATGTGACTAGGTGTTTAGCTGCCGCAGTCTGCGCAATTTCCGCAAAAGAGTCGTTTCTGAGCTGGGGTCAATCAGAAGCGCCACCAGGGGTGTTAATTTATGCCTGGAGGGAAGCGATAAGTTTCAGGATATTTATCGCCAGTTTAGTTGTATTTATAGGAACGATGTTAATGTATAGAATAACTCTTTTAGGAGCCTTTGGCGCAATGCTGTGGATATTGTGGGAATTCGCTCAATGGTATGAGCTTTCATATCGCGGATTTCGAAATCCCCACGTAGGAGAGGGCATCAAACAATACACGTTAGGTCTTTGGCAGGCTTCTTGGTGGCACGCATTGATTTTAGTTTGTTCACTTATGCTCGTTCTGTTGATAATCAAACTACTTATATCAAGCTTTAAACGACAAGATTATCGTTACAGAGAGTAGCATCCTTTTCTTCAATATTTCAAAATTAGATTGAGCAGGGTTATGAGCGTTTGTCAGAAACTCTGGCCGGACTGTATTACATAGCCTTCGCTATTCTGATGTTAAAGAACGCAGCGGAGATACTCGCTTAAAGTTGATAACAGGTTCTATGCCGTTCAGGCTTAGGCGTCCGCTCCTGGGCCGTTTCATTTTGCCTGACTCAGGCTCTACCCAAACAGGAAGTGAATGTATGATTCGTCTCGCCCTTGCCGTCTGCGCGCTGTGCGCGCCATCGTATATTTCATCCGAACCGATCCGATCAGTGGACGATCTGGATCACGTCAATTTCGAAGGCGTCGTGGCCGACTCGATCGGCAATGTGATCGCCGAGGCTCGCGTCTTCGCCCGGCAAACTGGCGTCGGCGCCGAACGCTCGACCAAGACCAATCGTGAAGGCCGATATCGCTTCGCCACCCTATCGCCGGGCGTTTACGAGCTTCGCGTCGAGGCCGACGGGCTTCAGACTGCGCGCTATGGGGAGATCAGCGCCGTCGCAGGCGCGACCGTCCGCCACGATTTCAAGCTCAGCCCCGCCGCCATCGAAGCGCAAATAACGATCGACACCGCAGTGAACCCGACGCTCGTCGACACCGCGCGAACGGTGGTCGGCGGAACGGTGACGAGAGAGCAGATCGACAAACTGCCCACAGAAACGCGCAATCCGCTCGACCTGATCTTCACGTTGCCCGGCGTCGCGCCACCGGCGCTGAGCGTGCGTGATCTGGCAGAGGGCGACGTGAAGGACGACTTCCGCTCGACGCCTGAAGAGTCCGGAGTTTTTTCGCTCACAGGCGGCGCGCCGTTTTCCAATAACATTACTATCGAAGGCCTGGACAACAACGACGACCGCGGCGCGCGCGAAAGGATCAACCTTTCGACGCATGCCGTCGAAGAAGTCCAGGTCATCACCAATCAGTTCTCGGCTGAATACGGAAGGGCTTCCGGCGGGCGCGTCAACTTGCGTTTACGCGGCGGCTCGAATGAGATTCATGGGCAGGCTTTCTATTACTTCCGTGACGAAAGCCTTAACGCCAATTCCTACGCGCGCAACGCCGACCCGGCGCGCGGGTTCCGCGTCCCGTTTCAGAACCACAATAACGGCGCGAGCGCCGGCGGTCCGCTGATCAAGAACAAGATTTTTCTCTTCGGCGCATACGAGTACGACAACATCTATGACCGCGCGGAGATCGTCGCGCTCACGCCCGTTGACGCCAACCCGGCGGTCTCATTGCCGAGGCCGAACGGCGCCGATCTGGGCGCCACGGCCCGCAACAAAAACGGCCAGATTGTGTCGGTCAACGGCGGGGCGGCCGTCGGGCTATATGATGAGACTGTCGCGACGCCTCGAGTCGCGCATACCCTGCAATCGCGCGTCGATTTCAAGCTCAGTGAAAAGAGCGACGCGTTCGCGCTCTTAACGCTGGCGCGCAACCGCGATGAGCGCGGCTTCCCCGGCGGCCGGCGCACACTCGACACTCTTCTCAGCTCAGGGCGCAATAGCCAGTCTTACGCCTTCTCCGATAACTCCATCCTCTCGTCGCGGATCGTCAACACAGCGCGCTTCCAGTTCTCGCGGCTCACGCCCGTCTTCGCGCCTCCCACAGACAACCCGGTCGTCATCATTGACATTGATGACCCGCGCGATGTGATCGGCGACGCCAACGCCAATCCGCTCACACGCGCCGGAAATCTGATTGCCGGGGCGAGCACGCTCGCCGGGGTTGATCGCCACGAGGATCGCTACCAACTTCAAGACACACTGAATTACGCGCGCGGCGCGCACACGGCGCGAATCGGCGTCGACGCTCAGCTCATTCGCTCGCGATTCGTCGACCTGAGCGACACGACCGGGACGTTCGACTTCGACACCGTGGCCGATTTCCTCGCCAATACGCCTTCGCGCTACAGGCATCGCTTCAACACCGATTCCGAACTGCGCAACACATACACTGGCGTCTTCTTCCAGGACGATTGGAAGCTGAAACAGAACCTGACATTTTCATTCGGACTGCGCTGGGAGAACGAGACGATTATCGAGGATCGAAACAACTTCGGCCCGCGTTTGTCGCTGGCCTGGGACCCGTTCAAAACCGGCAAAACGGTTGTGCGCGCGGGATATGGGATCTTCTATAACCGCGCGTTGCTAAGAACACTCGACGATTTCATTTTGTCCTCGAACGCGATCCAGATCGACACTAACAATGAAGCGGCTGAACGGCTGCTGACGGAATTGCGATTCCCGGCTGTGTTGGCCGCTAACGATCCGAGAGTCTCCGAACTCGGAGCGCGCGAATCGGGCTTCCTGCGTCGATTGAGCGGCGACTTCCGCATCCCCGAAAGCTACCAGGCGTCGCTCGGCATCGAACGCGAAGTCGCCACAGGTTTCAAAGTCGAGGTCAACTACGTCTTCAATCGCGGGTTGCATCTCTGGCGCGAGATCAACGCCAACGCCCCGCGACTCCCCGCAGGCTTCAATAATTTCACTGAGTACCTGCTCTCGCGCGATTTCGACAACTCCCGCAATCCCGCCACGGGACAACGACCCATCACCGCGACCGGAAACGCCGACCTGGCGCGCTTCAGCCTGAGCCAGACTCCGAGCCAAACAATCACCGAAGGCGGCAGAGGCGGCAGAAGGATTGTCGTGATCGGCCTGAATAATCCCTCAGACGCAAATAACTCGATCGGACGCGCGGGGGCGCTGGCCGCGCTCCGCAACCTGCGCCCAGACCCGTCTGTAACTCAGATCGAAGAACTGCAATCGCGCGGAAATAGTTATTACCACGGCGTGAGCTTCGAAGCGCAGCGGCGACTCACCAAGCGCGGCTTCCTGCGCGCTTCTTACACGCTGAGCAAGTTGATCGATGACGGCGTGGTCAACACTTCATCGCCGCTCGTGGTGGGAGATTTTCGTCGCGAACGCGCCCTGAGCCTGCAAGACGCCCGCCACCGCGTGGCGATCAGCGGCAATTACGCCTTCCCTGCCTGGTTTGCCCGCCTGAACCTTTCTGGCACGTTCAACTACAGCTCATCATCCCCATTCAGCATCGGCGTCAGCGGCGCCGACCGCAACCTTGACGACGTGAATAACGACAGGCCCAACTTCACCGGCGACCTTGACCGGATCGTCTGGCGTCGCCCGGGCGAACCGCTCGATCCGGCGCTCGCCAGCGCGTTCTCGCTCACTACCATCGGTTCGGCTGGCAATCTGCCGCGCAACGCCGGGCGGGGGCCAAGCGCCTATACGCTCAACCTGAGGCTCGCGCGCCAGATCGCGTTCGGCGAGAGAAGCAGAGCCGAGCTTCAGATCGAGGCGTTCAACCCATTAAACGCGACGGTCTTCAGCTTCGGCTCGGAGTTCATCGATTTCGGCGCGTCGGGATTGGGCGATTTCCTCACACCTCGACGAACGATCAAACCGAGGACGCTGCGTGTGGGATTGAAATTCGATTTTTGAGAAAAACGCTTGCGGCTTCCCATAGCCGCAAGCGCCTGAAAGACTGTGGTCACTTGATATAAATGAGGCGCACTTGGAAGAGGTTATCCTTCTTATTAGGCTCCGGCGCCAGTCGCCGCTCTCTTCGCTGATATTCCACTACAAACCTGAACTGATCGCGCAACCACAGATTAATATAAGTCGTGACCCCATACATTTCATTTCTGTTCTTATTTCGCGCCGGATCGAACCAATCGACTCTGACTCCCGCGTGTGTGAGATCGTTTATTACCGGCACGGCGGCTTCGGTGTATGCGCCGAGGCTGGTGAATCTACCTCCAGTCGCAATGTCGTCTCGCCCGCGCAGAACACCGCCGAGCAGCGTCAACCGTTTCGCGACCGGATAGCTGGCGTAGAACGCGACGCGATCGAAATCGTTCCGAAACGCTACGTCAGGTTGAAACGTTCCGTCCGGGCGTATTATCGGGATGTTCATATTGCCGTGGTAATAATACATGGTGACTGCCCCACCATTGAAATTAAGGATGCGATTCACGAGTAACTGAAAGTCGACTCCGCTATGTTTGGAGAGCGGCAAGGAGTCAGTAAAGGGTTCCCTTCTGCCAAAAGGTTCGAGCGCATCTTTGTCCTTGTGGAGCCTTACGCCAGAAAGCAGGAGCGCCCGGACCGCAGTTCGCCCCTGATAGTAGCCGAATGTTACTCCGGACTGATGAAAATTCCAGGGCGTGAAGAACGTCGATTGGTTGAAGTTCGCAGCTTGCTCCTGCAGATATGGGCGCGAGTCGGCGATCGTGACGTCCGACGCGCCGAAGCCTTCCATCGGATGAGGAACGCCCGCGCGGACCTCGAAGAACCTGTTCTCGTTGCCTACTGTCAGCTTGATATTTCCTTCAACTCTCAGATGGTCTTCAGTGTCGTAGGATTTTTCGGGATAGATTGTGGCCTTTATGTTCGACGAGAGATACTTTCCCCAAGGACCCGTAAAGGCATACAACTCCGCCGCGAACAGATTGAAATTATTGTCGTGTGGGGCGTCAGGCCCGGTCCTCGCGCGGGTCGCGTCGTAGCGCGCCTGGAGCCGCACGCCGTTATAATCGAAGAAATTGAATGGTTTCTTTTCCCCGCTCTTTCCGATCTCAGCCGGCATTCGATAGCCGGCCGCGCGAAATTGATATCCCGTTTCGTTGAGCCTGGGCGGCGACGTGTGACAGGTCGAACAGGCCACCCCCAGCCTTCGCGCAAACATCGGGATCGCAAACACTCGTTTGCCTCCAGCGCTAGCCGCGACCCCGGCAACCAGGAGCGATAATGTAAAAAGCGCTCTCACTTTCTCTCTCTCTATCCTAAGCATCATAAAACTCCTTTCCCTCGCTGACCGTTTATCGGTCAGCAGGCGATTTTGGATACACTTTGCCCGTGAAGGGCGATGGTAGGAAAATAATTAATGGAAAGTATTTTCCTGCCCTACATATTCCCGTTGGCAAGAACGCGAACAGGCAAATATGGGACGAGAAGATGCTGATAATCGTTTCAGCCAGCGGACGTACAAATACCGGACTTAGCAATAAGATATGCTATTTTTCTGTCACTTATTTTTTGTCCGGCGCCTCCGAAGGCCGAAACGATGATCACAACCAGACGGGAAAATAAAACTCAGTAGTTGGGGGAGATGATTTCCGGAATCTTCCACCATCATAAAGAAAGGGATGGTTGATGTATGGATTCGATATGACCCTAAGTCTCATGGTTTTCCTCCTGTAGGCGTAATTTTGTCTTGATAGGATGATGGACGTTAAAGAAGATAAGATGTCAATGATCTCTCTTCTATTTCTTCTTACCGAAAGAGCGAATGCGCTGAACCACGGCTCCAGTCTCCTCTTCCGAGAGCTTAGTTTTAAAGCCGGGCATAAACTTGCCCTTTCCGTTTTTTATCGAGTCGGCGATCTGTTCGTCGGTATGCGCCTTTTGCCAGTCAGTTTTGGTGAAATCAGGCTGCCCTTTCGACCGCCAATTAGGCAATCCCGCGCCATCTTTGCCATGACATAACGCGCACTTACCGTCAAACAAGACGACGCCGTCCGCCGCTGGGTTACCGACTGCGCGCGACGGCGCTCCATGGCCCCTCGCGGTTACCATTTTGTTCAACGGCGCAAACAATGACATCATAATCGCCGCTGAAAGCGCGGCGAGTTTCAAGTCATTCCTCCTGATCATAATTTGATTCTCCCGTTTCTATATTTAAGCGTGCGAATCCGTCCCAGCCGACTGTAAGGCTGGCCGGCAGGCATGGATCTAGGCGGCAAAAGTGATTGCTTTTAAGGTAATTCCCAGACGCAAAGCCACTTGGCTTGTTACCAATGTCTAACTACTTGAAGCTTGCGCGAATTCAAGACCGTCATTGATGGGAGGATGACACAATTCTTCGGACGATTCGCGCTCAATTGAAATTGCTGTACGCGCATGTGTGGAGAGTATCAAGTGTTCCGTCGCTGAGCCGGGCGCCACTCCCACACAATAACTGTGTACCCTTTACATCTGGCCCTGTCAATAAGATTAACTGTTACACGCGCGCCCGCGGTTCACCCAATCTGGCAAATATGTGTTAATCAGCGAGTTGCGCGAGTAAGCGAATCAAAAGATGTAACTGTTAATTGGTTGCTTGACGTGAGTATTGCCAGACCTGGCGCGGTTTAACTCGATGAGGCTGACAGCTTCTGAGGGTCGTTCTGGCTCAATCTACACTGGATGAATAAAATCCTGACTCATTTTCTGATGATTTCTCAGGCTAAATCTACGCCAGCTACGATTGATCCGCCGCAATCAAGCCGATTTGCCGTATTTCTTCATCAGCTTCCATAATTCTTGCGCCAGCGCCGGGTCACTTTTTTTAAGAAGCCGGTATTGCTCTTTCGCGGCCTCCCCCTGTCCAGCGCACAGATACAAGGTTGCGAGCTTGAACCGATTTATGGGTACGCCATCGAGAAAACCTGCATCGGCCTCCAAGTCTTGAATCGCCTTCTGAACATCTCCCGCCTTCGCCAATGAAAGCCCCAGGTAGTAATACGCCTCCGTATATTCATCCTGCCAGGAAGACGGTTCGCGCAATTCAATGCCTTGCTGAAAAGCAACCGCTGCCCCCTGCCAGTTCTCTGTCGCGATATGAACAAGACCCAGATTGTAGTAGGTCTTGAAATTGGGGTGGAGGTAGATCGCATTTCTCCAGGCCTCAGCGGACTCTTCATACCTATTCAAGCGATATAACGCGTGGCCAAGCTTTTCATATGCGCCGTCAAGCTTCGGATCATTTTCTATAGCTTTCTGAAACTCCTCGACAGCTTCCGAAAACTTTCCTTTCTTCGAGAGCCGCTCTCCTTCACGATAAAACTTCACAGCCTCTTGCGTCATCCTCTGATCGGCCAACGCGTCATGATCGGGTTTAGAGGCGGCTGGGAACTGGCCTTGATTACCCCTGGCGGGTTGAGGCTTAACATTCGCCCAACCGATGAAAAACGCGATGATCAGCACGGCTAAGATCAGCGCAGGTGAATTGCGCTCGCGCGCGACTTCCAGATCCTTTTCGGCTTGGGCAAGCTCTTCGCGAGCCTGCGTCAAGACGGGTTGCAGTTTCTTCCTGCTGGCCTCGATCTCCTCCTTCATGCGGCGGAGGTAATGCGCCCCGCCGCTCAGTTCGCTCTCCAAACGAAATTTGAGCGTGTCGACCTCTCTTTCGGTCTTGATACGGACTTCGGGCTGCACGCCTCTGGCGGCATCGAAGACGAATTTCTGCTCCAGATCGCGCCTCCATTCGAGCAGCCATTTCGCGCGCCAGCTTCCGATTGACGGGATATGGCCCATCTTTTCGATCTCGCTCACGTCGGCGGCAGTCTCAATGCCGTGCGAGAGCAGAACCGTCTTTAAGGACGGGCCTATGCCTTTGATTTCGGCTTCATCTATCTCGAACTGGTCAAGGAATTCGTCGAGTTGATTCTTTCTCGCTTCGTCCTCCAACTGTTGAAGCCTGAATTGGCGGATTTGCGCCAGGTTCTCGTAGGTCTCTTTCTGATTCCGCAGATCGTTCCGCTTGACGCCCCACCTCTCATTCCCTGCCTCGCGGTCGTACTGCTCTTTAAGCAGATGCGCCGCTTCTTTCGCCTTCCGCCAACGGGCCCGGACTTTATCAAGTAAGGGGTCGTCGGGAACAGGCTGTCGCTGGTGTAAGAGCAACTGCACGGTCGGATTCCGCCCCGTATTACTGATAGCGCAAGCGGCAATTCCAGCCAGAACAAGGAGGAAGAAGGCAGCCGGGAAACTAATGAGAAAAGGTATCGCCAGCCCTGCGAAAAATGAAAATATGAGCGAAAAGATGAAGCGGCTGCGTCTGCTCGACGCAAAGGCTGAGACTTCCGCGGACGGCTCCGGCGCCTCAAACTTATTGTCCCATCGAATCATGGGGGCATTCGGCTTCTTGACGCTTTCGATCTCCTTCCAGACCTCGTCGAGCCGGAAATATCCGCGCCGCGAATCATCTCCGGGGAGCAGGAAGTTGAAGAGCCGCACACGGGCATGCGTTTCAATCCCGCACCAGGGGCAATCGCGCAATTCACGAAAATAGTAATGACCGCTGTGCAGGTCGCATTTTTTGAGCGCCTTCGCCAGCGCGTCCAGCGGCTCGATCCACTCGCGTGGCCGAGGCCGATCCGTTGTCAAAAACGCGCGGCGAAACAGCCTCACGAACAGCGACGGCATGGAATCGAGCGCCAGTGTGCCGGGAGGTTGTCGCATCTTCCGCGCTTCGGCGTCGGAAGCGATACTCCCTGATCGCCCGCTCCAGCGGCATCTCTCCCGCGCCCAGATACCTGCCTGAAAACGGATGCCGGCCCATAAAGAGAAGCTGAAAGATCACTACCGCCAACCCGAAGCAGTCGTGATCCTGCGCGCGATCTACGTCGCGGAAGGCGACGCCCTGCAATTCCGGCGGCGTGTATTCCGGAAATCCGCCTTCGCAGCGATAGGTCTTTCCCTCGGCCGAGACCTGGAAGCTGTCGACATCCAGCAG
>DASTMP010000450.1:0-34132 GCA_035714085.1 Blastocatellia bacterium | reverse complement strand
TCTCTTTCTGGTCGGGGTGACAGTGTTTTTCACCCTGGTGGTCGCCGTGGCGGCGACATACTTTCTGATCAGGTATCGCCGCCGCAGCCGTGGCGAGGTTCCGGAGCAGATCGAGGGCAATCTGAAACTCGAAATCCTCTGGACGGTGATCCCGTTCCTGATCTCGATGTTCATCTTCGCGTGGGGGGCGAAGCTCTATTACCAGATGTACACCCCGCCGAAGGACGCGCTGGAGATTTTCATCACCGGCAAACAGTGGATGTGGCGCGCTCAGCACCCGGACGGCCAGCGCGAGATCAACGAGTTGCACGTGCCGCTGGGCCGCCAAGTCAAGCTGACGATGACCAGCGAGGACGTGATTCACGCGTATTTCATCCCGGCTTTCAGGACCAAGGCCGACGTGGTGCCGGGTCGTTATACGACGTCCTGGTTCACTCCGACCAAGACCGGCACGTACCATCTCTTCTGCGCCGAGTACTGCGGCACGCAGCATTCCGGAATGATTGGCAAAGTCATTGTCATGGAGTACGCGGATTACCAGAACTGGCTGCGGGGGGTCCCGAGGGATAAAACGCCCGCCGAGGCCGGCGAGCAACTTTTCACCAGTCTCGCCTGCAACAACTGCCATCTGGCTGACGGCAAGGGGCGGGGCCCGTCGTTGCAGAATCTCTTCGGCGCGGAAGTCAAGCTGACCAACGGCGCCCCGGTGAAAGCTGACGAGACCTACCTGCGCGAATCGATCCTCAATCCCGGCGCCAAGACCGTCGCCGGTTACACGAACGACATGCCGACGTTCCAGGGACTGGTGACTGAAGAACAGGTGGCGATGATCGTCCAATACATCAAATCCATAGGGCCGAGACAGGGCGCGGCTCCGGCGGCGGCGCCGGTTCCGGCGGCTCCGGTGGCGCAACCCATCAGCGCTCCGGCGGCGCCTCAAGTGGCGAACCCCGCCGCGCGGTAAGGCGGGAAACTGGACTGAGTAGGATATTTATATGACAAGCGAAGATATTATTGTTCATAAGTCAGAAAGGCGCACCAATTATCTGAACGCCGCCACGACGGTCAAGTCATGGTTGTTGACGTTAGATCACAAGAGGATCGCACTGCTTTATCTGTTTGCGATCTCGTTCTTCTTCGCTCTGGGCGGCATCTATGCGGCGCTGATCCGGCTGGAACTGGTCACGCCCGAGGGAGATCTGTTGACGCCGGAGATGTACAACCGCGTCTTCACGATGCATGGCGTGACGATGATCTTCTTCTTCCTGATCCCGTCAATCCCGGCGGTCCTGGGCAATTTCCTCCTGCCGCTGATGCTGGGCGCGAAAGACGTGGCTTTTCCGAGGCTCAACCTGATGAGCTGGTACATCTTCATGATCGGCGGCTCCATGATGCTGTACACGATGCTCAGCGGCGGCATCGACACCGGCTGGACGTTCTATCCGCCTTACAGCTCGATCTACTCGAACAGTCAGGTCACCGTCGCCGGCGTCGCGATCTTCATCACCGGATTCAGTTCGATCCTCACCGGGTTGAACTTCATGGTGACGATCCACACGATGCGCGCTCCTGGACTGTCTTGGTTTCGGTTGCCGCTGTTCGTCTGGGCGCATTACGCGACGAGCCTGATCATGGTGCTCGGCACGCCGGTCATCGCGATCACTGTGCTGGCGCTGGCCTTCGAGCGCACGCTGCATATCGGCATCTTCGACCCGAAACTCGGCGGCGACCCGGTGCTCTTCCAGCACATGTTCTGGTTCTATTCGCACCCGGCGGTCTACATCATGATTCTGCCCTCGATGGGCGTGATCAGCGAATTGATCGCCGCCATGACGCGCAAGCGCATCTTCGGCTATAACTTCGTGGCCTTCTCGTCACTGGCCATCGCGGTCTTCGGCTTCCTGGTTTGGGGGCATCACATGTTCACCACCAGCCAGTCGATGTACACCGGAATGGTCTTTTCGCTGATCAGCTACGCGGTCGCGATCCCGTCGGCGATCAAGACCTTCAACTGGACGGCGACGATCTACAAAGGCTCCGTCTCATTCGACACGCCGATGATCTACGCGCTGGCCTTCCTAGGGCTTTTCACTATCGGCGGAATGACCGGATTATTTCTGGCCGCGTTGGGGCTCGACATTCACCTGCATGACACCTACTTCGTGGTCGCGCACTTCCATTATGTCATGGTGGGCGGCCAGGTGATCGGCTTCCTGGGCGGGTTGCACTACTGGTGGCCCAAGATCACGGGCCGGAAGTACTCGGAATTCCTGGGCAGAATTTCGGCGATAATCATCTTCGTCGGATTCAACCTGACGTTCTTCCCGCAATTCGTCCTGGGCCAATTGGGAATGCCGCGCCGCTATCACGCATACGTGTCCGAATTCCAGGTGCTGCATGTCATGTCGAGCGCCGGCGCTTCGATCCTGGCGATCGGATTCATCCTCCCGGTCTTTTACCTGGCCTGGTCGCTCAAATACGGAGAGAAGGCCGGGGCGAATCCGTGGATGGCCGCCGGATTGGAATGGCAGACCTCGTCGCCGCCGCCGACCGAGAACTTTACTTACCAGCCTGTGGTCACGCACGAGCCGTACGAGTTCGAGCAGGTCCCTGAGATCAAACAGGCTCGCGAAGCTGAATTAATTGGGGCATAAGGCGATCGGGAGTGGGGAGTAGCAAAATCCCGACACTACTCCCACTCCCGATCAACTACTGAATGGAGACTTAACTTTGGCTGAACACGCGACTCATATTGAAGGGCTGGCGCATCATTTCGTCAGCATGGAACAGCAGAAAGAAGCCGGAATGATCGGAATGTGGCTCTTCCTGCTGACGGAGGTCATGTTCTTTGGCGGACTGTTCCTGGCCTACACGATCTACCGCACAACTTATCCGGAAGGCTTCCTTTACGGCAGCCATTTGCTCAACGTCAAGCTCGGCGGAACCAACACAGTCGTGCTGATCGTCAGCAGTCTGACCATGGCGATGGCGGTCTACTATTCGCAGAAGGGCGACCGGAAGAAGCTCGTAAATTTTCTCGCGATCACACTGGTTTTGGGGCTGGTCTTCCTGGGGATCAAATACGTCGAATATTCAACGAAGATCCATGACCATCTCTTCCCGGCGATGAGTATGTATCACCCGGTTACGCCGGAACAGGCTACGGAGTCGCAGAAGGAGCACGCGATACCTGCCAATTTGCAGCGGCCGGTGCAGGTGTTCCTGTGGATTTACTTTCTGATGACCGGGTTGCACGCGCTGCACATGATTATCGGCGCCGGCCTTCTGATTACGATGATCCTGATGGCGCGGAAAGGCAGGTTCACCAAGAACTACAATTCGCCGATCGAAATCAGCGGCCTCTATTGGCACTTTGTTGACATCGTCTGGATATTCCTCTTCCCGCTGCTCTATCTGACGGGCTTCCACGTCGGCGGCGGACATTAATGAGTCGAGAGGGGCTGAAACAATTTATGGCAGATCATACTCACGATACTACTCACGAGCATCCTGCAAATCCGCTCCCGTATTACGCGGGCGTCTTTGGGCTGCTGATGGTGTTGACCGGGCTGACGGTCGGCGTGGCTTATTTTGACCTCGGAGAAATATTCGAGCACGTCCCGGTGCTAGGGCATTTCAGCGGGATACTCAACGCCATCGTCGCGCTGACGATCGCCGCGATCAAGGCGCTGGCCGTCATCCTGATCTTCATGCACGTGCGCTGGAGTTCGCGCCTGACTCAGGTGATTGTAGTAGGCGCCGTATTCTGGCTGCTAATTATGTTGTCTTTCACCATCAGCGATTATCTCACGCGCGGCGGCTGGCCGACCGGTCTCGGAGAGTATTGAACAGGGGCCGGCAGGTGAGGCCGAATTGAATTAGCGCCGCTCAGCAAGATCGGAATCGATCCTGAGCGGCGTTTTCATTTAGCCACAGAGCGCACAGAGGACACAGAGAAAGAATGAGTGAAAGAGGGATGGCGGGATGGAGAGATGGCGCATATCAATCCCTCTCTTCGTCTCTCTTTCTCTCCGTGTTCTCTGTGCGCTCTGTGGATATACATCCATACTCCATATGACTTTGTTACAAGGCTCGCTTTTATTCGGCGCGGCGATAATGGCCGGGATGATAAATTCGGTCGCGGGCGGGGGGACGCTGGTCACTTTTCCGGCGCTGGTCTGGTCGGGGCGTCCTGAAATAATCGCGAACGCCACGAACACCTTCGCGCTTGTTCCCGGCGCGTGGGCCAGCGCCTACGGCTATCGCGGGGAGATGGTCAAAGCGCCGCGAAAATTCCTTTATTTGCTGATTCCCAGCGTCGTTGGAGGTCTGATCGGCGCGATATTACTCAAACTGACTCCGCCCGCCACATTCGCCACGCTGGTCCCCTTTCTCGTCCTCTTCGCCACGGTATTGTTTATGATACAGGGGCAGGTTCAACGATGGCTGCGATCCGAGGCTTCGGCGCATGAAGGAGCTACCGCGGGCTGGTTGATAGGCGCGGGTTTCTATCAATTTCTAGTAGCGATATATGGCGGGTATTTCGGCGCGGGGATCGGCATTCTAATGCTGGCGGTGCTCGGAATTATGGGCTTGACCGACATTCATCAGATGAACGGGCTGAAGAACATCTTCGGCTCGATGATTAACGGAGTCGCGGCCGTCTATTTTGTGTTCGCGGGATTGATAGATTGGCCGTCGGCGGTTTTAATGGCCGCTGGTTCGATCGTCGGCGGCTACGGCGCGGCCGGGATCGCGCGCCGGATGAGTCAGACATTCGTGCGCCGCATTGTAATTATTATTGGATTCGCGATGGCGATCTCTCTGTTTTTCAAGCGGGGGTGACTGGCGTCGACGCCGCCACAGACCGGGCCAAAAACTGGCCGAGTCCGGCTTGATAGTTCCGATTTAGGCCTGAGCCGCCGCCTGCGCCCGTTTCGGCAACCGGAAGAATCCGAATACCGCGAACAGAACCAGCATCGCCGCGCTCGCGAAAAAGAGATTTCTGATTCCCAGCCTCTGCGCCAGCGATCCCGAGATGATCAACCCGAAGAGTTGAGAAACCGACAGGACGGACATGAAACTGCTGCTGACGCGCCCGACCAACCCGACGGGCGTCTCTTGCTGCATCAGGGTCTGTGTCGGCACAATGATGAAGATCGCGCCGAAGCCGATGCCGAAAGCGCCGATCGCGGCCACCGCCTAGAACGATTATCAATTTACAAGGCCCGGACTTGATACGAAACGACATGGCGCCGGGAAAAGTTCTTCGATTTTGGCGTGGCGAGAGGCATTTAAGCGTTTAGTGCGCCGGCTTCAGGTATTTCCAGAAAGCATTCTTCATTTTCGATTCTCAACTCTCAATTCTTTTGCAAAAGAATTGAGAGTTGAGAATCGAAAATGAAGAATGCTTTGTCAGTGGTTATTCTTCACTCTCTTCGCGGTAAGCCTTCAATTTGTTGTGCAGCGTTTTGAGGCTGATTTGAAGCAGGTCGGCCGCGCGAGTCTTGTTGTTGTTTGTCTTGATAAGCGTCTTGAGGATCAGTTGGCGCTCGGCCTCGTCGAGTGAGATGGGGATCGGCAGGTCGATCGTGTCTTCGCTTTGCTGGGCGCGCTCGTCGAACATCGCCGGCGGCAGGTGGTGTTTCTCGAGTCTCTGGCCTTCGCACACGACGACGGCGTGTTCGATGACGTTGCGCAACTCGCGCACGTTGCCCGGCCATTGGTGGCGGGCGAATATCTCCAGCACTTCAGGCGCGATTACGTGGGCGGGGCGCTTGTGGCGTTCGCTCAACTCCTTGGCCATGAATTCGGCCAGCAGCGGGATGTCTTCGCGGCGGTCGCGCAGCGGAGGCAGCTTGATGTGGATGACGTTCAAGCGATAGAGCAGGTCTTCGCGCAGTTCGCCGCGTTTCACGGCTTCGATCGGGTCTTTGTTGGTGGCCGCCAGAACGCGCACGTCCACGGGGACCTCTTTCGAACTGCCCAGCCGCCTCACCTTGCGGTCTTCGAGCACGCGCAGCAGTTTCGCCTGCAACATGGGAGGCATCTCGGCGATTTCGTCCAGGAAGAGCGTGCCTGTATTGGCGAGCTCGAAGCAGCCTTCGCGTTTGGCTATCGCGCCGGTGAAAGCGCCGCGCTCGTGGCCGAAGAGCTCCGATTCCATCAGCGATTCGGGAATGGCCGAACAGTTGATCGCCACGAAGGGGCGCGAGACACGCGGGCTGAGTTGATGAATGGTGTTCGCGACGACTTCTTTGCCAGTGCCAGATTCGCCGGTGATCAGAACGGAGACCGCCGAACTGGCGACCTGCTCGATGGTCGTGTAAATCTGCCGCATCGCGTGCGATGCGCCGACCAGCCGCCCGAAGATGCCGTATTCTCCCAACTGCCTGCGCAGGCGTGTGTTTTCGAGTTGCGTCGCCGCGCGTTCGATGGCGCGCTGCAACACGACCTTCAGTTGACGCGTGTTGATCGGCTTCTCGAAGTAATAGAACGCGCCCTCCTCGATCACGGAGCGCACCGCGTCCTCGATGCTGCCCTGCCCCGTAAGCAGAATCACCGAGGTTTCTGGGTATTCGTCTCTCAGTCGGGCGAGCAGCCCGAAGCCGTCGAGACGCGGCATGAACACGTCGCTGATCACGGCGCCTGGCTGGAAAGTTTTCGCGATCTCCAGGGCCTCGACGCCGTCGCCGGCTGATTGCGTCTCATAACCCCAAGCCCCGATGATCTCGGTCAGGCCGACGCGGGCCGCCTGTTCATCGTCAACAATTAAAACCCTTGCCTTGTACATAGCGGACGAAGTTTAACAAGTGGCCATTGGCTTGCCAATGTTCATCAGCGCCCCTGATGCGCTGATCTTCTTGCGGTATTTCGCCGGCTTGAGCATACTTGGATTTGCTGAGCGCGCCTCCGGCAAGCTGCCAGCTTGTCTTTGCCTCCGGGAGGGGACGGCTCACGGAGCCCTCGACGAGCCGCCGGCTTGTCGGACATTTGCGGAGGATAATTATGCATACTCTTACCAGAGAAGAACGAAACTGGGGGATGTTATCTCACCTGCTGGCGCTCGTGGGGTATTTCGTCATCCCGTTCGGAAACGTCGCGGCGCCGCTCATCATCTATCTGATGAAAAAAGACGAATCGCCGTTTGTGGCCGACCAGGCCAGGGAATCGCTTAATTTTCAGATCAGCGTGTGTATTTACGCGCTGATCAGCGGCGTTCTCGTCCTGGTCCTTATCGGGATTTTGTTGCTCGCGGCGGTCGGGTTGGCGGGGATTATTCTGACGATCATCGCGTCGGTCAAAGCCGCTAACGGCGAAGCCTATCGCTATCCCCTGACGATTCGGTTAATAAGTTGAAAGAGAGGTGGAAGAAATGGCCTACATCATTGATGCGGTACGGACTCCGCGCGGGCGCGGCAAAATGGGCAAAGGCGCGCTCAATAACATTCATCCTCAGGAACTGCTGGCCCAGACGCTCAATCGCCTCGCCGAACGCGCGGGAGTTGACAAGAACGACGTGGACGACGTGGTGATCGGATGTGTTTCGCAGGCCGGCGAGCAGGGCGGCGACATTGCGCGAATGGCCGCGCTGGCCGCCGATTGGCCGCTTGAAGTGACTGGCGTTTCGCTCAACCGCTACTGCGGCTCCGGACTCCAGGCGGTCAATTTCGCCGCGATGGGCGTGATGTCAGGGATGCAGCGACTCGTTGTCGGCGGCGGCGTCGAAAGCATGTCGCGCGTCCCGATGGGGTCGGACGGGGCTGGGCTGGACGGGAACAACCCGCATTTGCGAAAGAAACATTTCCAGGTTCCACAGGGGATCAGCGCTGACCTGATAGCCACGCTCGAAAATTTCAGCCGTGAGGAGATCGACCAATTCGCATTGCGTTCACAACAACGCGCGGCCGTGGCGCAGAGCGAAGGCTATTTCAAAAAGAGCCTGTTCGCCGTGCGCGACACGGAGACCGGCGCCGTCGCGTTGGAGGCCGACGAATACCTGCGGCCCGACGCGACGCTCGAAGGATTGGCGGCGCTCGAACCCTCCTTCACAGCCTGGGGCGCAAAGGCCGTCGGGCCTAACGGCGAGACGCTCGATCAAATGGCGCTGACAAAATACCCGCAGGCCGGCGCCATCCGCCACGTCCACACCGCAGGCAATTCCAGCGGCATAGTCGATGGGGCGGCCGCGGTCTTGATCGCTTCGGAAGATTACGTCAAAGCGCATGGCCTGAAGCCGAGGGCGAAGATTCGTGGCATGGCGACCGTTGGCGCCGAGCCGGTGATCATGCTGACTGCGCCTACGCCCGCCGCCAGGAAGGCGCTGGCTCATTTGCGGATGACTCCGAAAGATATCGATCTGTGGGAGATCAACGAGGCCTTCGCCGTCGTGCCCATGCAGACCATGCGCAACCTCGGCGTCGATCCGGAAAAGGTCAACGTCAACGGCGGCGCGATCGCGCTCGGACATCCACTGGGAGCGACCGGCGCGATGTTACTCGGAACGGCGATTGATGAGTTGGAACGCCGCGGCCTGGGCACGGCATTGATCACGCTTTGTATCGGAGGCGGTCAGGCGGTGGCGACCATCATTGAGCGTGTATGAACAGCGCGATATGGAAACTGGATATGTCGCATCAAGCGAGAATCTAAACTAAATTGGTCGACATCGCCAAACTGCGCGCATAAGCTTGCGCCTCTCTCTCCGCTGAACGAAAATAGGCTTACTGAGTTTACCCGCTGCAGCCCTGGCTTCGCAGTTCAAATTTTCGTTTGAGAGGATTCTCGTGCCCTTTTTCTTCGATCTATCATCATTGATTCCGACCGTCGAGCGCAATCCGTTCGAGCCTGTCCTTGCGCCGGAAGAGGCGCCCACCGAACCGCTCGAAAAAGAGATTCCCGCCGAGCCGATCGCCAACACCGGACTGCCGATCCCCTCGCATTATGATTTCGACATGATGCGCGCGATGTCGCAGGATCCGTTTCGGATCTTCGTTTACTGGCAGTTGAAGGATGACCCGTTCGAGCGCGCGCGCAAGATTTTTCCGACTGAGGGCGCTAACGGTTTCCACACGACACTCAAGTTGATTGATGAGACTAACCATATCTCGGTCTTCTTCGACGCGGCCTTCGCGCGCGAATACTGGTTCCACGTCTTCCCAGACAGGACTTACCGAGTCGAGATGGGGTTGCGTTCGTCGCGTTACGGATATATCAAGCTTTTAAACTCGCAGCCGATCACCACACCACGAGCCGGTCCTTCCGACAAGGAGGCCGAAGAACCCGAGTATCAGATCACCGCCGACGAATACCTGCGCGTGTTGCGCGAGAGTCATCTCTTGCCCGAGCGCGCCTTCACGCTGGAAGGCTTGTTGCCCGGGGCGGATGGAGTTCCGGCCAGCGCTCGCGGCTCGCTGTGGGACGCGCTTCCTCCGTCGTTCCGCCGGCTCATACGGGCTATGGCCGACATTCAGGCCGGACGCGATTACGACCGATGGTGGGAGCGGCTGGAGAGAGAAGAACTGGCCGGGATGGTCAAGGAGTTTCTGACCATCATCAATCAAATGGGCGGCGGCGGAGAGCTCGGCTATATGCTGTTGCTCCGTTATCTGCCTGAATTGCTGCGCCGCGCCATTCAGGCCGAAGGCGAATTGCGGATCGATAAACCGATCTCACTCTATTTGGCGGAGCGATTGGGACAGACCGCTTCGGAGATAAGCGCCCTCTCCTCCTCGGAAAATTTCCCCTCGCCTCCATCGGCTGCGGCGCCCGCGGCGCCCACACCGAGCGACGTCTCCCACGGACAATGGATGCCGAGTATGAATGGGAATAGGGAGTAGGGAGTGGGGAGTGGGGAATTGGGAAAAAGTACTACTCGCCGATTCCTAATTCCCCACTCCCTACTCCCTACTCCCCACTCAGCAGGGCGCGAACGTAAAGACCACGGCCCCGATCACGAACCAGATAGCCGCGAAGAGCAGCCCATAGCCGAAAAAGCTTCTGAAATCCACGTGCGCGATTCCGGCGATGATCACATACCAGAAAGGCGAGGTCAGGTTGCCCATGTGGTCGCCGACGCTCATCGCCAGGATGCCGCGCTGAACCGAGACGCCGACCTCTATCGCCGCTTTAGACGTGACGAAGCCCTGGATTGCCCACTGGCCCCCGCTCGACGGAATGAAAAGAGCGAAGACCGAGCCGACGATTGCCGTCAGCAGCGGGAACGTCATGGGCGTGGAAACCGACACCACGGCGCCCGCGAGTTTCTCGCCGACGTTGGTGTACTGAATCAGCCCCGCGACTCCGGCGTAAAGATGGTAAATCACGATCACCGGCCATGCCGACAGAATGGCCTTCTGCAGCGCCTGAGTGAATCTGTGAACGTTGCGATGCAGCGCGAAAGTCAGGAAGAGCAGAATCGTGTTGAGCGAATTGATGTCGAGGCTCTTCCGCTGGGCGATGAAATGAAAATAGAGCCATCCCGCCAGCATCGCGCAAAGCGTGAGAGTGAAGGCCTGACTCCGCTCCATTCGCTGCGATTCGGTCAGTGACTCTTCCTTTTCGGCTTCGATCTCTTCGGTCAATTTACTCGTTCCGGGGAAATCCGAGACGGGGGCGCTCTCCTTTGGCATCAGCCAGCATCCGACGGTGATCAGCGCAGCCGTGAAAACGATCTCGTGAATGATTGCCGCCGGCGACCAGATCGTGGTTGACAGCGGAATGACGCCGATTGTCTTTTCCAGGAAATGGCCCGGCGTGGCCACGAGCAGCGGCGCGCTGGCCGAAAATCCGAATTGCCAGACGGCGTTCGCCGCCCAGATCAAGGCCAGGAAGAAAAGGAAATCTATCTTGACGCCTTTGCGCTCGGCTTCGCGCGCAAAATAGATGGCGATGATCGGGCCGAGCGCGATTCCAAGCCCCCAGTAAAGATAAGACGCGATCGCGGTCATCAAAACGCCGAGAGCGACCACCTGATTCGCCGTCTTCGGAATTCGCGAAAGCGCGACGACCGCTTTTCTGAAGAGCGGCGTCGAGGCGAGCACCGAGCTGAGCGTGATGATCAACGTCATCTGCATCGTGAAAGGCAGCAGCATCCACAGCCCCTGGTAATAAGCCTCCATCGTCTTCGACAATGAATTGCCGAGCGCGAGAGCTATCGCAAAAAGCAGAACGAGCAGCATGACGCAGGCGGTGATCGCGTCAGGCACGAAGCGCCCCATCACCCGGGCGAAGCGGTCCAGCCAGGTTTTATTCATATGATCGGATGGTGAAGATACAGACCTTTGCTTGACAGTGAACTTACCGGTCGGTAAGTTTAGGCGCCGGTCCATAGTCTGTCAATTAACGGGAGGAACGAGATGGAATTCACCCAGATTCTGTACGCGAAAGAGAATCGCGTGGCCATTTTGACTTTGAACCGTCCGGAGAAACTGAACGCCTATTCGGAGACGATGGTTCACGAGACGCTTGCCGCGCTGGCCGGCGCCCGTGATGACGACGAGGTCAGAGCGGTGATCATCACCGGCGCGGGGCGCGGTTTCTGTTCGGGTGGGGATGTCTCGCGCGATTTCCAGTATCCGGCGCGCTATCGTGGGCACCGGCTGGAATCGCAACTCGAGATGCGAGAGAACTTTCATCAACTCGTGAGATTTCTGTGGCGGTTCGATAAACCGACGATCGCGGCGGTGAACGGAGCGGCGGTCGCGGGCGGATTGACGTTAGCCCTGTGCTGCGATTTCCGCATCGCGGCTGAGAGCGCGAGGCTCGGCGACACGAGCCTCAAATTCGCGCTGATGCCGGACGAAGGCGGCGCGTGGCTCTTCCCGAGGTTTATGGGAGTGCAGAACGCGCTCAAGATGTCCCTCTTTTCCGAAGTCTACCCGGCGAGCCGCGCGCAGGAATTGGGGCTGGTGACCGAGGTCACGCCGGACGCCGAGTTGATGACCACCGCGCGCGCGTGGGCCGAACGTCTCGCCGAAGGCCCGCCGATCGCCGTCAGGATCACCAAGCGGATGATGTACAAACAACAGATGATGGATTTGGAGAACGCCCTTGAAGACGCCGCGCTCGGAACGCTCGTGACCAACTACTGCGAAGACGTGAAAGAAGGCATCGCCGCCTTTCACGAAAAGCGAAAGCCGAATTTCAAAGGGCGTTGAGGCGAAGAGGGAGAGACCGGAATGGACGTAAATTTTTCAGACAGGAGTTACAGGATTGATCAGGATTGGCGGGAGGGATTTATCTCCATTCTTCGCTCTTCATCCTGAAAAATCCTGTTCATCATGTCCATGTACTTCTGTCTGCTCTGCGCGCGCTCCCAGAAAAATAACGAAAGGAAATCTTATGCCTGAAGATGTGATTTTGACCTCGGTCGCCGACAGAGTCGCGACGCTCGTGTTCAATCGTCCTGACAAGCTCAACGCCTTGAGCCACGATCTGATCGTCGGGTCAATTGATTGCTTGAAGCGCTGGAGCCTCGATCCCGAGATCGGCGCGATTGTCGTCACGGGCGCGGGGCGGGCTTTTTGCGCGGGCGGCGACGTTTCGATGATGGCGCGTGAAGGCGACGCGCCGAAGACGCTCGAAGAACAGATCGACGGTTTGCGCCTGGCGCAGGAACTGTCGTGGCTGCTATACAACTCGCCGAAGGTGACCATCGCCGCCGTCAACGGTCACGCGATGGGCGCGGGGCTGGGCGTCTGTCTGGCTTGCGACCTGCGCGTCGCGTCGGATCAGGCGAAGTTCGGGACTGCTTACGCCAAGGTCGGGTTCGGCGGCGATTTCGGAACGACATGGCTTCTGCGGCATTATGCGGGCGCGCCGAAGGCCAAGGAGTTGTTTTTTCTCGCCGAGATCATCGATGCGGCGGAAGCCCATCGCATCGGACTGGTCAACCGCGTGGTCGCGCATGAAAGCCTCTCTTCGCAGGTCGCCGAAATCGCCTCGCGCGTCGCCCACGGCCCGCTGACCAGTTATCGCTATATGAAAGCCAACGTGAATCTCGCGGCGACGACCGATTTCCGCGCAATGCTCGACCGCGAGGCCGAAACCCACCTGCGCTGCGGAATGACCGAGGATCACAAAGAGGGCGTGCGCGCGTTCATGGAAAAACGACAACCTGATTTCAAAGGACGTTGATTCAAGGGAGGAAGCCAAGATGAAAATCATTAAGCCGGTTTTGCTCATACTGCTCGTGTCCGTCGCGGCGACTATCGCGCTCGTTTCGGCCGAAGCCACGCAAGAAACGACGCGCAAGATGACTAAAGAGGACGTCGACCGGCTGATGACCGAGTTGTCGAACTGGGGTCGCTGGGGAAAGGACGATCAGCTCGGCGCCGTCAACATGATCACTGACGCGAAGCGAAAACAGGCCGCCGCGCTGGTCAAAGAAGGTTTCCCGATTTCGCTCGCTCGCGACACTGAAACGGAGAGGGCCGCGGATAATCCCAGCCCGTATGAGCACACGATGACTTTAAGCGGCGTCAACAATCGCGAACAATTCAGCCTTGATTCGTTCCGCGTCTCGTTCCACGGATACCAGCACACGCACATGGACGCGCTCTGCCACATGTTCTGGAATGGCAAAATGTACAATGGCTTTCCGCAGGAAGAGGTCACACAAAAAGGCGCAGCGAAATTGGCGATTCAAAATCTGAAGCGGGGAATCTTCACGCGCGGCGTATTGATGGATATCCCGCGACTCAAAGGCGCGAAGTACCTCGAACCTGGAACGCCGATCTATCCTGAAGATCTGGAGGCCTGGGAGAAGAAGGCCGGATTGAAATTAACCGCCGGCGACGCCGTCTTCATTCGCACCGGGCGCTGGGCGCGACGCGCAGAGAAGGGGCCCTGGGACGTTTCGGCGAACTTGGCGGGATTGCACGCCTCATGCGCGAAATGGCTCAAGGCGCGCGACGTGGCGCTGCTCGGGAGCGATGCGGCGAGCGATGTGCTCCCGTCAGGCGTCGAAGGCCTGACGCACCCGATCCATCAACTGGCGCTGGTCGCGCTGGGCGTCAACATCTTCGACAATTGTGATCTCGAGGCCCTGAGCGAAGCCGCCGCGAAACGCAACAGATGGGAATTTTTGCTCACCGCGGCCCCGATTCCGTTGACCGGCGGCACAGGCTCGCCACTCAACCCGGTCGCAACATTCTGAGGAAGTAACCGCAATGAGACCACAGAAAAAACTGACTGCTTCGGAAGAACCGAATCGTCTCGATCAAATCTATTATGTGGCGGCGAAGATATTCTGCGATAAAGGCTATGACGCGACCTCGATGAGCGACATCGCCGACGCTGTAGGGATCACCAAAGCTGGCATCTATCATTACGTGAAGAGCAAGCAGGACCTCCTCTTCGCGATCATGAATTTCGCGATGGACCGGCTGGAAATCCACGTCATCACGCCTGCGCGGGCCGTCACGGACGCCGAACACCGGCTGCGCGCGATCCTTCGCAACCACGCCTTGCTGATCATCGAAGGGAGCGCTCCCGAAGGCTACAGCCCGCTCACTGTGCTCAATGACGAAATGGCCGGACTGACTCCCGTCCACCGCCGCAAGGTTCAGCAGCGTAAGCGCGCCTATCTCGACCTGATGCGCGACACGCTTTTGCAGTTGAAGGACGAAGGCAAGTTGAAAGATGTGGACACCACTGTGGCGGCTTATAGCCTGTTCGGAATGCTGCTTTGGCTTTCGCGATGGTACAGACCGGACGGCAGGCTGATGGGCGCCGAGGTCGCGAACGAAATAGAGAAGATCGCGCTGGGCGGGTTGTTGCGCCCTCAGGCGCGACTAGCGCGTAGATCGAGAATGGAAGATCGAGAATAGAAGATCGAACGGATGATTCGATCCTCGATCTTCGATCTTCCATCCTCGATCCTCGATCCTTAACCCTTGTGATTGATTTTCGGAGGAGGCTTCAATGCTCAGACTGATACAACTTCGGAACGGAAACATCCGCAAGATCGGCGTAGTTGACGAACCGCGCGTCAAGCTCTTGTCGGAGTTCGCTTCGATCTATGATATGGCGCGGACCGCGATCAATTCGGGCGTAAAGCTCTCCGCGCTGGCGCAACGACACGATACCGATGAATCGCTCGATTACGATGAGGTATACGGCGGAGGATCGGAGTGGCGGATTCTGCCAGCCGCCGACCACCCCGAAGAGCCGTCGCGTTGCCTGGTGACCGGAACCGGGCTGACGCACATGGCGAGCGCGAAGAACCGCGACGCGATGCATGCGAAAAATCCCGATCAGCCCGCGCAGATGGAAACTCTGAGCGATAGCATGAAGATGTTCCGTTGGGGCGTCGATGGCGGTCGTCCGGAGCCGGGAAGAATCGGCGTCGCGCCCGAATGGTTCTACAAAGGCTGTGGCGACGTGTTGCGCGCTCACAGCGAGCCGCTCATCACGCCGCGCTACGCCGAAGATGGCGGTGAGGAACCCGAAGTGGCGGGCGTCTATCTGATCGGCGACGACGCCCGCCCTTATCGAATCGGCTTCGCCGTCGGCAACGAATTTTCCGATCACAAATTCGAGAAGCGAAATTATCTCTATCTGGCCGGCTCGAAACTGCGCAACTGCGCCCTCGGTCCTGAGTTGATCGTCGACCACGACTTCCAATCCGTACCCGGCGAGGTGGTGATCGAACGTGACGGGCGGCGCGTCTGGTCGCAGGAGATCAAGACCGGCGAGGCCGAGATGTGCCACAGCCTGTCGAACATCGAGCACCATCACTTCAAATTCGAGTCGCACCGCCGACCCGGCGATCTGCACGTCCATTTCTTCGGCGCGGACGCTTTCAGCTTCGGCGCCGGCGTTCAGCTGTCGGACGGCGACGTGATGACGGTCAGCTTTAAAGGCTTCGGACGCCCACTGCGCAACCCCGTCAAGGTTGATCAGGCTATGGATGAAATCGTCACGGTCACGCGCCTCGGTTAATGCGGACGGAGCGACAGAGCGACAGGGCGACGGGGCGACATGGAGAAAGAGAGACGGGGCGACGGGGCGACGGGGCGACGGGGCGACATGGAGAAAGAGAGACGGAGAGGCAGGGAAATAGAGAGATATTCGGAAGTACATTCGCTTTGTCCCTACATCGCCCCGTCGCCCCGTCCCTTCGTCTTTCTGTCGAGAGCGCGTGGAGGCTTTCAACGCAAGGGGATAATGGATCATCGTGGCGAAGAATTGGTCGCTTCCATCAAAATCTCTTCACGGTGTTCATTGAGCCGAGGCGCGAGTCGCCGAATATCGCCCGGGGTGCGCGAGAATCGCACGGGGATTCCGATGGTTCGCACCTCTCCTTCCGAATGATGTTCCTCGCGCCGAAAAAATCCGAGCGCCCGCAAGTGTTCGTCATCGAGCAGGTCTTCGAGAGAGAAGACAGGCGTCATCGGAAGGTCGGCGGCTCTGAGCGACTCCACCCATTCCGCGGTCGTTCGTTCGGCGACGATCTCGGCAAGCAGGCCGTACAATTCTGCGATCTTCCGGCTTCGCAGCGCCGGATCGGTCACGCGCGGATCGATGGCCATTTCAGGTCTGCCCGCGGCCTCGAAGAAACGCGCCCATTGCTCGGCGGTGTAAGGCAGCAAACCGATGTAGCCGTCCTTCGTTCGATAAGGCTTGCGGTGTTCCGACAGAACGCGCTCGTATCCCATGCTCTCCCGCGCCGGGCAGAAAGTCTCGCCGGCCAGGTGTTCGATGAGGGTGAACGAGACCATCGTTTCGAACATCGGCACCTCAATCGCCTGGCCGCGCCCTGAACGCTCGCGTTCGTAGAGCGCCATCGCGACCGCGCAAGCGACGCCGCCGCCGACGGTCTTGTCGGCGAATATGGTGTTGACGTATTGCGGGCTGTTTTCATCGTTCTTTCCTTGCCTCTCTCCCTGGAGGGAAGCCATTCCGCACATCGCCTGAATGACGTCGTCAAAGGCCGGCCGTCCGGCGTATGGGCCTGCTTCCGAAAATCCATACGCGCCGCAATAGATCAATCGCGGATTGCGTTCGCGCAGACTCTCGTAATCGAGGCCGAGTTTACGCATCGCCTGCGGCCGCACAGTTGTTACGAAGACATCCGCGCCGTTGATCAAGTCGAGCAATATATTTCGCTCGTCTTCGCGCTTCAAATCGAGCGCGATGCTGCGTTTGTTGCGGTTCAAGTTGAGAAACGCAGCGCTCATTCCGCGGTTGCGGAACGGCGCGAGGTGTCGAGAAACATCGCCTTCCGGCGATTCGACTTTGATCACATCGGCGCCCATGTCGCCCAGAATCTGGGTCGCATACGGCCCCATCACAACCGAGGTCAGATCGATGACGCGTACGCCTGTCAGCGGGCCCGGCATAATTTAATCCTCTCTTTAATATGGAGTAATAGGCGCCGCAGAACACAGAGAAATGTGTTCTGCGGTATTCTGCGGTGTTCTGTGGCGCCTAGCAGCCCTGTACATTTGAAAGGCGACCATCATAACAAATCGGGCGGAAATTTTCGGGAACCTTTTATCGATTATCGCCCTATCACGCATGACAACGATAATAGAAACCCGGGTATGAACGCATTCGACGCATGTAGTGACGAGACATTGTTGCAGATGACGATGGCTGGGGATGAAGAAGCTTTCACCCGGCTCTACCGGCGCTTGCGCGGTGTCGTTTACCGGTTTGCGCGGCAGATGAGCGGATCATCGAGCGTCGCGGAGGATGTGACACAGGATGTTTTTCTGATCCTTTTGCGCAAGGCGGAGCTTTATGATCCGCGGCGTGGATCGTTATCAACATATTTGATGCGGATCGCCCGAAATGAAATCCTGCGACGGCTGGACCGTGACCGCGCCCATGTTACGATTGCCGAAGAAGACGCCTCGCAGGATAAAGATTCGGATGAGAACCTGATTGTTAGAAGCGATCCGTTGGGAAACCTGATGCGCGATGAAGAGATCGAATCGGTTCGCCAGGCTGTGCTCGGGCTGCCGCTGCATTATCGGGAGGTCGTCGTGTTGTGTGAGCTGGAAGAGATGAGTTACGGCGAGGCCGCCGAGTCGCTCGGCTGCGCCATCGGCACGGTCAGGTCGCGGTTGCATCGGGCGCGAGCCTTGCTGAAGCGGCGGCTGCGCGGGGACGAGGCCGACGAACAGGGCGCCCCGCGGATTAATCAAGCTAGTTGTCTTGGATGAATTATGAACTGCCCTGATTTTGAAACAATCATCATCGAGATTGCGCGCGACTGTTTGATGGACGCTGCGGCGCGCGAGCGCGGGTTGGACCATATTCGAAGGTGCGCGTCCTGCGCGACGCTCCTGGTCGAAGAACGGGCTTTGAGCCGCGATCTGCGGGCGTTTTCCGCCCGATGCGCCGCCGAAGAGATACCGGAGCGCATTGAAACCGCATTGCTGACGGCTTTTCGCCAGCGGGCCGCCGATCCGATCGTCGCGCCGCGAAGTCGTCGCTGGTTGCTGGCCGTGGCCGCGCTGGCTCTGCTCACATTCGGTATTTCGCTGGCGGAGCGGATCGCGTCGTCCCCCGAGCGAGGGGGGCCGGTGGTTGGTTCGCCTGATGTCGGACCATCTCCATCCAATACCCCCGCAACGCCCGGAAAATCCGATCAGACGCCGCGGACGGTCGAGGTTCGACAACCCGATCGGCGCCTTGCGGATTCGAAGCCGGAGAAGCGCCAGAAGCGATTGGCGAGCGCCAATCGCCGATCCTCAAATAATGAGGCCCCGCGCGAATTCGTCACGCAGTTTTACCCTATTATGCAAGGCGTCGAACTGATTCCGCTGGAGGGCGGGCAGGTCGTCCGCGTCAGAATGCCGCGTTCCAACCTGACCCCGTTGGGGATTCCATTTAATCAGGAGCGCGCGAATGAAACGATCAAGGCTGATGTGCTGGTCAGCAATGGGCTGGCGCGCGCAATCCGGCTGGTTTATTAACCGACAAGAGAGGAACTTATGAGAAAGAAGAAACAGTTGTTAATGGCAATGCTCTGCGCGTTCTCGATGCTCTGCAATAGCGTAGCGGCCGTTGCGCAGAGCAAAGATAAAAAGCAGGAACCGAAATCCGGCGCAGAGCAAGGGCCGGAAGCTCCTAATACCTTGATCTCTGCGCCGTTCAACCGGTTTACATTCATCCAGAATGAGTTCGGTTTTCGCGGCCAGGTGGTCAAAGACGCGCCGTATTCAGCCGATGCCGTCACCGAAACGATCCAGACGCTGGGCGACGGCAATCGGATCATTCAGAACTCCTCGGCCAAGATTTACCGCGACAGCGCGGGCCGCACGCGCCAGGAGCAGGCGTTGAAGGCGATAGGGCCATGGGCGGTCTCGGGAGAGGCCCCGATCATGATCTCTATCGATGACCCGGTCTCCGGCGCGCATTACAGCCTCGATTCGAATACGAAGACCGCGCACAAGATGATGGGGCTTTCGGCGTTAGCGCTTAGCGCGGCAGGGAGCGCGAAAATGAACGATAAAATGAAAATGAAGGCGGCTAATGGCGCTGAGTCCGGCGCAAGTGGCGCCACTGGCGCCGGCTTCGGGGTCGTCACTAGCAGGAGCGCTAACACTATCGTCACTGCGCCCTCATATGTCAGCGCTTCGACAAACACGGTCTCCGTCTCTGGCGGGGGCGCTAACACTATCGTCGGCGTCGCGGCTGGCGTTCCGATGCCGGGGCCGAATGGGATTTTCTCCTGGTCCAGTGAGGGGGAGGTCAATCAGGAATCATTGAGCAAACAAATGATCGAGGGCGTTGAGGCCGAAGGCACGCGCGTTACCATCACCATCCAAGCGGGCAAGATCGGCAATGAGCGCCCTATCGTGACGGTCAACGAGCGATGGTATTCGCCAGAGCTGCAAACCGTCGTTTTGAGCAAAAACAGCGACCCGCGCATGGGCGAAACCACTTACAAGCTGACCAACATTGATCGCAACGAACCCGATCCAGCGCTTTTCCAGGTCCCAGCTGACTATACTATCCAGGATGGCCCCGGCTTCGGCTTCGGCCCCGGAATTCCTCCTGAGCCACCCATGAGATTTAAGATCGATAGAAGAACAAAAAAACCGAATGAAAATTGACGCCGCTTAGAGAGTCAGCCGCTGCGGAAAACACGGAACACGCAGAATTTACGGGACAAGCGGAAGAGGATCGGGGATTGAGGATCAAGGATCGCCTTGTGTGATAGGGGGATCCTTGATCCTCAATCCCCGATCCTCTTCCGCGTTTACGCCTTTTTGAAGAAAAATTCAAAAACCTTTCAACCAGACTTCAAGACTTCCGATCCGCAATCGCGTAAATTTCCAGCCACCCCAAAAAGCGAACCGATCTTTATTGGAGGCCGCGGCTATGGCTCAGAATTCTTCGGCGTCGCGCGCGCGACGCCCGGTTGTCAATTTCCGTCTCGGTCTAATTTTGGTTCTCTCCCTTGCGACGGCGCCCGCGGTTGCGCAAGACGGCGCCCGAAGCCATGACCGGGTCTCCGCCGATCAGGCTTTTGCCGAGGGCGAGCGGTTGTGGATGGAAGGAACCGAGGCGTCACGGCTGCAAGCGATTGAGAAGTATCGGGAGGCGCTGGCTCTATGGCGCGCCCTTGGCGACCGCTCAGGAGAGGTGGAAGCGATTATTCGGATTGGCTCCGCCTACTATGACCTGGTCGATTACCGGAAGGCGACCGAATATTGGGAGCTGGCGGCGCCGATCGAGCGCGAGCTGGAAAATCACCGGGATGAAGCCGCGCTACTGATCAATATTGGCGTGGCCTACGCCAGGATGTATGAAAATGAACGAGCGCTGGATTCCCTCACGCAAGCGGCGCCGATGGCGCGGGCAGCGGGCGATCTTCGGAGGGAGGCCAGAGCGCGCGACTGGCTCGCCAGTCTTTATAGCTCGGCCGGCGATGCGCAGAAGGCGTTTGAACAGTGGCGGCAGACGCTGCAAATCTGGCGTGAGCTGAATGATCCTATGGGCCAGGGGCGTGTCCTTTACCAGATGGGCGCTTACTATGATGATTTGGGGGAAAAGCAGAAGGCGATCGAATACCTGCAGGAAGCGCTGCCGTTGCTGCGGGAACAGGGGGACACAAGGACAGTCGCCGGCGCCCTCTACCGCCTCGGCCTGACCTACGACTCGATCCGCGAGCGGGAGAAAGCTGTCGCGTGCTTCAAAGAGGGGTTAGAGCTGAGAAAAACGGCGGGCCACGAGGACGGCGAAGGCGCCAATCTCTGGAGCCTCGGCAACTTCTATGACGGGCTCGGCGAAAAACAAGAGGCGATTGACCATTTCACTCGCGCGCTGCCGCTCTTGCAGGCCGAGAAAAATTATCATGGCGTGGTCAGCGTCTTGAGAAATCTCGGCCTCGCATACGAGTCAATCGGCGAACGACGGAAAGCGCTGGAATACTTCAATCGGGCGCTGGCGATAGTCAAGCTCAGTAACTATCGCCAGGTCCAGGGGCGCTTACTCGCCGACATGGGCAAGCTTCTGTGCGAGATCGGGGAGTACGAGCAGGCGCTGGAGCTACTTAACCGGGCGCTCCCGATCATACGCGATATGGGGGAGCGGTTCTTCGAAGTCTATGCGCTTCATTGGATGGCCCGCGCCGAGCGAGGCCGCGGCAATCTGCTGGCGGCGCAGGCCCTGATCGCTGAGGCGATCGGCAAAATCGAAAGGCTGCGCCCCACCGTCAACAGCCCCGAGTTGCGCGCCTCCGCCTTCAGCAGGGCGCAGGAGATCTATGAGTTCGAGATCGACACGCTCATGCAATTGCAAAAGCGGCGCCCGGCGGAGAATTATGACGCTGCCGCATTGCGCGCCAACGAGCAGGCGCGCGCACGCGAGATGTTGGCGATGCTCGCCGAGGCCCACGCCGAGATCCGCCAGGGCGTCGATCCCGATTTACTGGCGCGCGAGCGTTCGCTGCGCGAACAACTCAACGCGCAGGCGAACCGCCTCACATTCCTGCTCGGCGGCAAGCGCGACGAGGCGCAAATAGAGGCGGCAAGACGCGAGCTTGACGCGCTGGAGACCGAATACCAGCGGACGCAGGCGCAGATTCGCGAGACCAGTCCGCGCTACGCCGCGCTCAACTTCCCACAGCCCCTCAGCCTCTCAGAGATTCAACAACAAGTCCTCGACCCAGACACCTTGCTGCTCGAGTACGCGCTCGGCGAAGAGCGTTCCTATGTCTGGGTGGTGACGACGGACTCGATGACGAGTCACGAATTGCGGGGGCGCGGCGAGATCGAGCGGGCGGCGCAGCGCCTCTATGATCTGCTGACGGCGCGCAATCGTTGGATAAAGTTCGAGACCGCGGACGAGAGGAAGGCGCGCGTGGCGCATGCCGACGCCGAATCCCCGCAGGCCGCCGAGGCCCTCGCGCAGATGGTGTTGGGCCCGGTGGCGGACAGATTGACCAGGAAGCGATTACTGATAGTCAGCGATGGCGCATTACAGTACGCGCCTTTCGCCGCGCTGCCCCTCCCTGAGACGGGGCGACTTGGCGACTTGGCGACAGGGCGACAGGACGACACTTATTCATCTTCTGCATCTTCCCGTCCATACGCCACCCTGTCGTTCCATCGCCCCGTCGCCCCGTCGCCAAGTCGCCAAGTCGCATACAGGCCGCTGATTGTCGACCACGAGATTGTGACACTGCCTTCGGCGTCAACACTGGCGGTGTTGAGGCGGGAATTGGAAGGGCGCAAGCCGGCGCCGAAGACAGTGGCGGTCTTGGCCGACCCGGTCTTCGATCGGAATGACGAGCGGTTCAAGACCTCGTTCGGCGCTACGCTCGCCGGAGCTGTGACAAAGCCAGTCTTGACTGTAAAGACGCGCGGCGGCGAGACGGATAGCGATCTGGTCAGATCGGCTGAGGACATCGGTCTTGCCGGTCAAGGGTTCCATCTCGCGCGGCTCCAGTTCACTCGGAAAGAGGCGCGGGCGATTTTGTCTTTCGCCCCCGAACGTGAGCGATTCGAGGCGCTGGACTTCGCAGCGAGCCTGCTTACGGTTTCCAAGCCGGAGTTGGCGCAATACCGCTATGTGCACTTCGCCACGCACGGGTTGTTGAACAGTCTGCGCCCGGAACTCTCCGGCATAGTTTTGTCGCTGATCGACGAGCAAGGCGCGGATCAGGACGGCTTTTTGCGCGCGCACGAAATCTTCGATCTGCGATTGCCTGCGGAGATGGTAGTCTTGAGCGGATGTCAGACGGGACTGGGCAGGGAGATCAAAGGTGAAGGGTTGGTGGGCTTGACCCGAGGCTTTATGTACGCAGGCGCGGCGCGCGTGATGGTCAGCCTGTGGGGAGTGAACGATCAGGCGACATCTCAGTTGATGGCGCGGATCTATCAGGGATTGCTCGGCGGGCGGCGGATGTCGCCGGCTGCGGCGCTGCGCGAGGCGCAAGTCTCGTTCTGGCGCGACAGGCGATGGAATGCGCCGTATTACTGGGCGGCGTTTACACTGCAAGGCGAGCCGCGATGAAGCCGTGTAGAGAATAAGCGGTTCCGTATCACATTTTCATTCGTCGTCCTCAGCCATTCTTTTTCAACGACAAATCCGAACTGCTCTTGATTGTCTACAAGAAGGAATGTATCTTTCCTGCAGAATATCTGGAGGAAGCCTCGCGTTGCGCGGCGGCGACATGAAAGAATGAAAGCCGTCACTGAGCGAGCGTCGGTTACGAATTGAGCGGATTTTGCGGACACCCTGAATGGAGGAACACGCTATGCTTCGCAAACTATTTCATCGTCTACGCGCGCAATTGCGGCGCGGGAAGATCGAACGCGAGATGGACGCCGAAATGCGCTTTCACCTGGAGATGGAGGCTGCGGAGAACATGCGCCGTGGCATGAGCGAAGAAGAAGCGAGACGCGCGGCGCTGCGCAGCTTCGGCGGCGTCGAGCGGACGAAGGAGGCGTATCGAGACATCAGCCGGGTTCGATGGATTGAAGAGTTCTGGCAGGACTTGCGTTACGGCTCGCGAATGCTGCTCAGACAACCCGGATTCACGATTGTGGCGGCGCTCACATTGGCGCTGGGCATTGGGGCGAACACAGCGATCTTTAGTGTAGTGAACGCGCTAGTCTTCAACCCGCTGCCCTACCCAGAGCCACAGCAACTAGTTTGGGTCACCAACGTTCTCCGTGGAGACGAAATTATCGGCGTTAGCGATTACCGTACTTATCAGACGCAGACGAAAACATTCGACGGGCTGGCTGCTTTCGACGCCGGTACCACGATTTTGACAGCGCCAGACGAGTCAGCGCCGGTCAATTTCGTTCAAGCGACGGCCAGCCTGTTTCCGACGCTCGGTGTCGCGCCGAGATTGGGACGCGCCTTCACGCCGGAGGAAGCTCGGCCGGGCGGCCCGCCGGTAATTATCCTGAGTCACGAATTCTGGCGCCGGCGCTTTGGCGGCAACCCTTCGGTCGTCGGTCGATCGGTTCCTTTCGGCAGAGGCAGCCGCTTGATTCTCGGCGTGATGCCACCGGGATTTCGCTTCTTACCGGAAAGCCGGGTGGGTGGAAATGTCGATTTCTGGGAGCCTTATCCGATCAACCTGCAGCAGGAGTTGGAGGAAAAGGATAATATGATCCTTGCCAATGTTTTTGGGCGGCTGAAGCCCGGTGTTTCCATCGAGCAAGCACGGGCGGAATTGGACTTACTCAATCAGCCTCTTATACAAGCCCATCCGGAGGAGGCTGGCATAAAGGCCAGAGTGGCGCCTCTTGCCGAAAGGCTGGTCGGCCATCTGCGGCGCGGTTTGCTAATGCTGTTTGGTACGGGTGGTATTGTCTTATTGATCGCCTGCGCCAACGTGGCGAACCTTTTGCTGGCGCGCGCTAATGGGCGCCGGCAAGAGCTGGCAATTCGCGCGGCGCTGGGCGCAGGGCGTAAACGTCTGATCAGGCAGATGTTGACCGAAAGCCTGTTGTTAGCTTTCATTGGTGGCGCGGCCGGATTGTTGCTAGCCATGTTGGGAGTCAAGGCCCTGGTCGCGGGCGCTCCTGATAATCTTTTGCAACTCAAACTGAGCCGGATTGACGCCTCAGTGCTCGGATTCACATTTCTCAGCGTCTTGCTGACCGTGATCGTGGCGGGACTCATCCCCGCGCTACAGGCATCGCGAATCGATCTCAGCGAAAGCTTAAAAGATGGCGGACGCGGCGTAGCCTTCTTAACGCGCAAAAGCGCACGGCGAATTTCGCCTGCTTTGCTGGTCGGTGAACTGGCGTTGACGCTGGTACTGTTGATCGGCGCGGGGTTGCTGATCAACAGCTTTTTGCGTTTGCTGGCAGTTGACCCGGGCTATGATCCGAAGAATTTGCTGACCATGGTGGCGGGGCTCAGAAACCCGGCGCAACAGAAGAGTTTCAGACGGGAATTGCTCACGCGCCTCAACGCCCTGCCCGGCGTGCAGGGAGCGGCTTACAGCAGAACTTTGCCGCTGGCTGATGACGGGATAATTGGCAAGGGACGGCTGACCATTGTGGGCCGCTCGCCTGTGCCGGACGAACAAAAGCCCCTGGCTGAAAGCCACTATGTCAGTCCTGACTATTTTCGAGCCATGAGGATGCGGTTGCGCGCGGGGCGCGGTTTCACGGAGCAGGACACTGAGAACACGCCGCCAGTGGTTGTCATCAGTGATACCCTGGCGCGCCGCTATTTCGCTGGAGAAGACCCTATTGGCAAGCAATTCCTGCTTGAAGGCAGCAAAACTGAAACTGAACTGACGATCGTCGGCGTGGTTGCTGATGTGAAACGATATGGGTTAGAGGCTGAAACGCATGCAGAAATTTATCATTCATCCCTGCAAAATGTTGAACACCAGGGGAACAGATGGGTCATACGTACGGCGGGCGATCCGTTGAAATGGGTTCCAACCGTCCGGCAGCAAATGCAGGAGATTGCTGCGGACGTACGGATTTTCCAAGTGATGACGATGGAGCAACTCCTGGCCGAATCGTATGCGCCGCGGCGTTTCCAAGCGTGGCTGTTCGGAATCTTCGGCGCCCTGGCGCTCGTCATCGCGACGGTCGGAATTTACGGTGTCATCTCCTACGCCGTCAGCCAGCGCACACATGAGATCGGTATTCGGATGGCCCTGGGCGCGCAGGCGAGCGACGTATTGCGGATGGTGGTCTGGCGTGGAATGAGTCTGACGCTCGTCGGTGTGGCAATAGGGTTGGCTGTGGCGCTCGCCCTGACGCGCGTCATAAAGAGCCTGCTCTTCAACATGAGCGCGACCGATCCGGTGACCTTCGCGCTCGTCGCCTTGCTGTTGGTCGTCATCGCCATGATTGCGAGCTACATTCCG
Source organism: Blastocatellia bacterium (assembly GCA_035714085.1). Classification (GTDB taxonomy): domain Bacteria; phylum Acidobacteriota; class Blastocatellia; order RBC074; family RBC074; genus JAJVID01. Next base: position 7,818 of record DASTMP010000450.1, on the reverse strand, counting down.
GCGCGGAGAGCGACGAAGGTTGATCCACTGATTGCGCTGAAGCGCGAATAGGCGATGTCCGTTCCTCCGAGAGGACCGAGAGGTCTTCGATAACTTGAGCTTCGCGCAGATGGGCCAGTCGCAACCGATAAAAAAAACGGGTGGCCGGAATTCCAGCCACCCGGAGTTCTAAATTGAACCACACAACATCAAGACTAGATGGAGAAAATCCCTTCTATTTCACGCCCTCGACCTTTCCAGTCTCGATCCCGCGCGATTCGATTGAGCGTCGCCCTGTCGTTTAGGGCTGTGGCTGTCCTCCACGAGGGGCGCGTGGGGCGCGTGGAGCTGGCGCGGGCGCCTGTTGGCGGTCGGCCACACTGCGTCCGGGGCGCTCGGCGAGCGTGATCGAAGTGGATTGCTCACTACCGTCACGCACGAATTTCACGTTGAGAGTTTTGCCGACCGTAGTGTCGGCGATGATCTCAGTCAGTTGTTTGGTGGATTTCACCGGCTTGCCGTCGAATTCGACGATCCGGTCGCCGTTGCGCAGACCCGCTTTCGACGCCGGGCCGCCATTCGTCACATCAGCGACCAGCGCGCCGCCATCATCGGTTTCCGAGTATTGCAGTGACACTCCCAGATAACCACGCGAGACGCGGCCGTTCTTGAGCAGGGCATCCTTAACCTTCTTCGCCGTATTCGATGGGACCGAAAAACCGATGCCTTCACTGCCGCCCGAACGCGAATAGATCATCGTGTTGATGCCGATTACCTCGCCGTTCATGTTGATCAAAGGCCCGCCCGAATTGCCCGGATTGATTGAAGCGTCGGTCTGAATGTAATTGTCGTAGGTTCCGCCGAATTGGCGTCCGGTCGCCGAGACGATGCCGGCGGTCATCGTCTGTTCGAGGCCGAATGGCGAGCCGAGCGCGATCACCCATTCGCCCTGCTCCAGCTTCGATGAATCGCCGAGCGTCGCGTATGGCAGGTTTTGAGCCTCGATCTTGACCAACGCCAGATCGGTTTCGCCGTCCACGCCGATCCGGCGCCCTCTGAATTCGCGACCGTCGTAAAGCCTGACTCTGATCTCGGTGGCGGGGCCCGCCACGTGGTTGTTGGTGAGAATGTAACCGTCGGGGCTGACGATTACGCCAGAGCCCGTCCCGCGCCTCGCGTAAGGCGACTGCTGCTGCACGGGGTTGAGCGGCTGGCCAGATGGCGAATCGGATGGCGAATCGGACGGCGGATCGGACGGCGTCAAATTATCTGACTCGTCATAGCTGGTCTGTTGCGCGCTGGAGACGATGTTGATCTGGACGACAGCGGGCTTGACCCGCTTGGCCACGTTGATGAACACGCGCGAAAGCTCGGCGGGCGAAGCCAATGGAGCCTGCTGTATGGAAGTCTCTGATATCTTCTCCAGCGGCCTCTGTTGATCGGAGACCCCAGAATCCTTCGGCGATTGTTGGCTAGAGACTGTCGAGTTCTCCGGCGTTTGTTGGCCGAAGACCATCGAGCCGCCCGATGCGAATAATCCGAACCCTAGCGAAAGCGCCAGCGCCGGAGTCAATATTCGACCCCGCGGCCCCCTCGTTATCGAATCATTGAATCTATTCTCCATCTTTATGTTTTACCTCTGTGTTGAGAAATGAAGGGATGGGACAAGAGCAATCTGAGTGCTCAAAGACTAATAAACCGCCTCTCAAACCATTTCACGGTTTACGAAAAACAACTCACCGTTTATGTCTTCTTTATGTTGATTTAACAGAGTTGATCATTGTCTGTTCAAGCGCGGCCTATGATGCGCAACGCGCAAAACTTACTGTCTGGCGAGCATATTATTCATTGTTAAACGAGGCCGTTGGCAGGAGGGGAAGGGTTGAAGAGGATCGAGGACTGAGGATTGAGAATCGAGAATTGTCTTCGCGCGGCGACGCGATCTTCGATCCTCAATCCTCAATCCTCGATTCTCGATGCTCAAGGCGTGGCGTAATAGCCTTCTTTAGCTCGCACAATCAACGACGGCAACCCCTTCGGGGCGTTGACGCGGACTTTGATCTTGCGCCACTTGCCGTCGCGCTGTTCATTGAACGGGACATATCCGATGCTGTATTGATGGCGCAGCGTCAGCGCGATGCGCGTGACCGAGTCTTCCAATTCCGCATTCGAAGTTGGGAAAAAAGCCATGCCGCCGGTCGTGTTAGCGAGTTCTTCCAGGATCAGCTGTCCCTGCCTGTCCAGAGAGGATCCCGCGCTCGCGCCCTCTTCGAGAATGCCGATGCAGTAGACTTGCACGTCGGCTTCTTTAAGCAGTTTTCGCAACTCTCCGTAGTTGTATCGAGACGCGTTGTCCTGGCCGTCTGAGACGATCAGAACAGCCCGCTTGTCGTGGTGGCCCTCTTTGACTTTTTCGACGCCCAGATAAGCGGCGTCATAGAGCGCCGTCTGGCCATGAGGCTCCGCCAGCGAGAGTCTGTCGAGGACGCTCCGTCCGTCTGAAACCTCGGCCAGCAGCGTGGCGCGATCGTTGAAGCCGACCAGGAAGAAATCGTCCTGATCATGACAGGTGTCGATGAAAGCCTTGATCGCTTCACGGGCGCGTGACATCTTGTTGTTCATGCTTCCCGAGAGGTCGAAGATGAGGCCCACGCTGGCAGGTCTGTCGTCGTCACTGAAGAAGTCGATCTGCTGTCGGACTTTGTCTTCGTAGATTTCAAAATGTTCTTTATTGAGACCGCCGATCTGGCGGAATTGCTTGTCCGTCACCGAGACGTTGACGACAACGAGCGAGGTGCGCTGTCTGATGACATTTTTATCTAAATCGCTATCGGGGCCTTGTTGCTGGCTTCTGACGTTGAGTTGTGGCGCTAGTAAGAGCAAGCATCCGATTAGCGCTTTGTAAATACTCACGCCATAATGTTTTGAGCGCCTCATAATCCCTCTCCCTTCTGGTACAAGAAATTTCCGCCCCGGGGAGATCGGAAGATGGGAGCGACAACACATCCAGCAAAAAGCGTTCATTACTGCGGCTTAACATGAAGGGGGCTTATGAGACTTATGGGGTTTATAAGTCTCGATCATGTCAGGCTGCGATCCCGTGAGAGACTCCTCTTGTTCGTCTGGCGAACGCGCGCTGTATGGCCGCAGCGAGCGATGTATGAGGCCTAAGCCGCTCGGCGCCATACCGTACTGACACGCCGCCGCCGGTAATTTAAATTACGCGCCAGAATGGTTCCCGCCGAAAAAGATCGCGCGTTGAGGTTTTGGGGGGCGCTTGCGGTTCTCGCGCTCCTTTCACTGCAATCTTGCCGACATGGAGATCACGAGGAAGTCTCACTGCCTCCCGCGAGGCAGACGGAGAGGGCGGGGGCGGTTCTCTCCTATGCTGACGTCGTCAACGGCGTCGCGCCGGCGGTCGTGACCATTCGATCTCAGCGGGTGGTGCGCGCGCCTCGGCAGTTCCCTTTCTTCAACGACCCTTTCTTCCGTGACTTCTTCGGAGACCGCTTCGGCGCGCAGGGGGCGCCGCGCCAGCAGATTCAACGCGGCCTCGGCTCGGGCGTGATCATCACGAAGGACGGATACGTTTTGACCAATCATCACGTGATCGACGGCGCCGAAGAGATCAGAGTCGAACTGGCGAACAATCGAGGTTACGATGCGGAGGTCATAGGCGATGATCCGCGCAGCGATCTGGCCGTGCTCAAGATCGCCGCGAACGACCTGCCGATGCTCACCCTGGGAGATTCCGATCGCGTACGCGTGGGCGACGTAGCGCTGGCCGTGGGCAATCCGCTCGGCATCGGTCAGACGGTGACCGCCGGGATCATCAGCGCGAAGGGGCGCTCGACGGGGCTGAGCGACGGGAGCTTCGAGAGCTTTCTGCAGACCGACGCGCCGATCAATCAGGGCAATTCCGGAGGCGCTCTGGTTGATACGGCGGGCGAGCTTATAGGAATCAACTCTCAGATCGTCTCGCCGACCGGCGTCAACATCGGAATCGGCTTCGCGATTCCGGCGAATATGGCGCGCAGCGTCGCCGAACAGTTGATAAAAAGCGGCAAGGTCAAGCGCGGCTACCTGGGCGTCGGCGTTCAGACGGTCACTTCGGACATTGCCGCGAATCTCGGACTCAAAGAAGTTCGCGGCGTGATTGTCAGCAATGTCGAGAAGGGAAGCCCGGCCGAGCGCGCTGGTTTGAAACAGGGCGACGTGATCACCGTCATCAACGGAACTCAGATCGATGACGGAAACAGCCTGCGCAACGTCGTAGCCAGCGCCGGGCCAGGCGCCGACGTGACGATTACCGTTTTGCGCGACGGCCGTGAACTGCATTTAAGCGCCAAGCTCGACGAACTTGCAAATCAGGCCTCCGCCCGCCCCGCCGGGCCGGGCGGAGGTCAGAGTGACGAAGAACGCCTCGGATGGGCCGTCACTCCGATGACGCCGGAGTTGGCCGCGCGGCTAGGACTCAGCCGCGACGCGCGGGGATTGGTGATCATGAACGTCGATCCGACTGGCGCGGCCGCTGAGGCGGGTTTGCAGCCGGGCGACGTCATCGAACAGGTCAATCGTCAGGCGGTGCGCTCAGCGGAGGACTTGAAATCGGCGATCTCTCGCGCCGGCTCACAGCCGCTGCTTCTGCTCATCAATCGACGAGGCTCCAGCGCTTTCGTGACCCTGCGCACGCGAGGCTGAAGAGAGACGAGGAGACAAGGAGAGGGGAGACAAGGGTAATCTCCTCTACTTTCCCTTGTCTCCCCTCTCCTTGTCTCCTCGTCTTCCTATCGGCTCGGGCCGGGCATGGCGAGGCCCGATTGCAGTTCCAGCCATTTGAGAATGTCTCGACGGCGCAGCAGTCCGACCAGACGCCCGTTCTCGATGACCGGGGCCTGACCCACGTCGCGGCGCGTCAGTTTCTCGAGCGCGTCGCCGGCGTCTTCCGACGCCGTGACCACGTCTAGATGATTCGCGTCGGTCATGATCTCGCCCACCGTCACACGGTCCCACGCCTCACGCGGGACTTTGCGGATGTCCTCCAGGCATACCATGCCGACCAGCCGGTCTCCTTCCATTACGGGGAAAGCCCGCTCCTCAGCGCCCATCACATAATCGTATACGAGGTGACTGACCGGGAGCGTGGGAGCGACCGTCGGCACGTTGAGACGCATCAGGCGGAAGACGGGCACGTCTTCGAGCAGATCGCGGACGACAGTCTGCTTGTAACTGTTCACGGCGGCGCTGTTCAAGAACCACCCGATGAAGACCAGCCACAATCCGCTGACCAACCCGGTTCCGAAGAACGGCAATTGCGCGCCGAGGCCCATCGCAATGCCCGCGGCGATGAACATCCAACCCGTCAAGCGCCCGACTCCCGCGGCCCATGCGGTGGCTTTGCGCAGGTCTTTCGTCGCGCTCCACAAAGCTGCGCGCAGAATTCGACCGCCGTCGAGCGGGAATCCGGGAATCAGATTGAATAAACCAAGAAGGATGTTGATCGGTCCCAGCCATGCCAGCAAGGTCGTGACCGGTCCGAGCTGCCGGGCGACCATCTGCGGATCGCCGCCTGTTATGTTCGAGCTGGCGGCGCTGAAAGCCGCCAGCGCCAAAAAGATCAGGCCGAGCAATATGCTGGTGATCGGGCCGACCACCGCCATCAGGAATTCGGTCTGCGGCGTCGGCGGCTCGCGTTCGATGTTCGAGACGCCGCCGAACAGAAAGAGAGTGATCCGGCGCACCGGCAACCCGCGCGCCTTCGCCACAAGCGAGTGAGACAGTTCGTGCAGCAGGATAGAGGCAAAGAAGAGCAATGACGCGGCGACCGCCACCCCCCATCTCAGCGCCACGCTCCAATCCGGATGCCAGGCGGGAAACAGACCGGCGGCCAGACTCCACGTGACCAGCAGAAAGATCAAGATCCAGCTCCAATCGATGTGGATGTTGATTCCGAATATCCGCCCAATATAAAGTCCCCGATTCATATGACGCCTTCAGTGCCTCATCGCCATTCCATCACCATCATAATCCGAGAGCGCGCGGTTGAGGGAAGACGCCTCTTTGCGGCGCCCCGTTAACGGCTGCGGCCATTCCGCGAGCTTTGCTGAATCGCAATTCACCTTCCATCACGTCTCGCTCTACCAACAGCACGTCGCCGGCTGAAATCTGCCCTGTGGCGATCAGGTTCGAGAGCGGGATGATCAGGTAGCGTTCGATGGCCCGCTTCAGCGGGCGGGCGCCGTAACGCCGGTCATATCCCTCTTTCAACAGAAAAGCTTTCACATCGTCACTGCATCTGAGCACGAACGGGCCCCGCCCCGCCGTAAGGATGCGGCGCTGCACCATTTCCAGCTCCAGGTCGAGAATCCTGCGGATCGCCTTCTCGTGCAGTGAATTGAAGACCACGACCTTATCCAGCCTGTTCATAAACTCCGGCGAGAATTTGCGTCGCGCGGCTTCGATCCCGATCTTCTCCAGACGCGCGTTGATCTCCTGCGCGGCGATCGCGCCCGGCGCGAATCCCATCGGCCCCTCGGTTACGAGGCTCATTTCGCGCGCCCCCAGGTTCGAGGTCATCACGATGACGCAGTTCGAAAAATCGACGCGGCGGTTGTCGCCCAGCGTCAGCGTGGCCTTGTCGAGGATGCCCAGCAGGAGCTGCCAGAGAGCGTCCGAGGCCTTCTCGATCTCGTCGAAGAGGACGAAGGTCATTTTCTTGGACGGAGTTTGGAAGCGGTCGATGTGCTCCTGCGAAAGCAGAGGTTGGGTTTCGCGGTGCCCCAGATAGCCCGGAGGCGAGCCGATCAGCTTCGAGATTTCATGCGAATGTTGAAACTCGGCGCAATCGACTTTGATCATCGCGTACGGGTCGCCGAAAAGAATTTCCGCCGCGGCTTCGACCGAGCGCGTCTTGCCAGACCCGGTCGGCCCCAGGAACAATAGCGCGCCGATCGGCTTTCCGTGCATAGGCAGCTTAGCCAGATAAAGCTGATACAACTGCGACAAGGCCAACACCGCATCATCTTGCGCCACGACACGCGCGAACAACTCCTGCTCAAAATACCTGGCTTCATCGCACCGCTGACTTGCGTTGAGCGTCACCCAATCCACTGACGCCTGCGCTCCCACGGCCGCCGTCATAACCTTAACCTTTTGCGACGTTGGTCTCATATTCCTCTCTCCGCTCTCGATTTGATGAACATTCACTGTTTAATGACGCAAGCTCGGCGCCAGTTAAAGGCGCGCAAGCGGATCGAGGATGGAAGATGGAGGATGGAGGATGGAAGATGTGGGATTGAGGATCGAGGATCGAGGATCGAGGATCGAAGTTAGAAGATCGAGGATGGAGGATCAAAGATTGCGCTTCGCGCGTACGGCGATCTTCTATCCTCGATCCTCAATCCTCCATCTTCGATCCTCTACATATGTTCTTGGTTGATTCACTTGTCCCGAGAAAAAACAGGATCGAAGTTTTCGGCTCGGTCACTTGAGTCATGGTAAAGAACGGTTATCGAGCGATCACTCCTTTTTTGACTCCGGGGGAGTCTCGCATGACAAAAAATCTTATGCTGAAAATGAGAAGTGTAAGAAATGGCGTAAATACGAATACGCAAATATAGATAACGCCGAATATCCTTCACAGTCGTCGCGCGAAACAGAGGGGAGTTGATTGCGCGGCCATTTGTCAGGCGCCGATTTTGCAAGGGCGTCGAGACGTGAACCTCCAGTTAAGGATTGGAGCGGCTTTAGCACGGTCAGGATGCAAGCGCCATCCGGTGGCATGAAGTGAGTGCGTGCCACGCCGTTCGAAAGCAAACTTCGGTTGCCGGACTTATTCCT
>DASTMP010000449.1:0-33135 GCA_035714085.1 Blastocatellia bacterium | reverse complement strand
TGATCCAGGGCCTCCCAGGTTTTGGCAGGGTCTTCGCCTGAAGCCTCCTGGCTGAGTTGATCCAGCTTCTGTTCCAGGGCCTCGGCCCTGGCCTCTTCTATGATCTGAGCCTCTTTCAACGCTTCGATCTGAGCCGACAGGCTTTCAACTTCCTGGCTGACATCCATCGGGCGGGCGGCATTGATAGTCGCAAACCGGACCGGCGCCAGAAGGCTCACGAGGACGAAGGCGGACGCCGCCGCCAGCAATCCTAAGGCGCGAGCCTTTCGCCAACGCAGCTTCGGCAATGCGAGTTCGGGGATTCGCCAGGCGCCGATATCGGCGTCGGCGCCCGCCATCAACAGCCCGCCGCAATCATTCCGATTGTCGAGCATCGCGCGCACGGCGTCGTGAGACGGCAATCGCCTTCTCGAAAGCGCGGCGGCGGCGATGACGGCGACAGCGATTCCGGCCGCGCCCCACAACAACCGCATTCGTGGCGCGGCGGACGCAGCGCGCAGGACCAGCGCGATTGCGCCCCAGGCGAAGAGCCAGACCGTCACAAACGTCAACGACTGTTTGAAAGCGAGCAGCAGCGCCAGTTTACGAATGAAACGGCGAATGGATTGGTCGTGACGCGCTGAAGCTGTTTGAGAATCCATCCAACTAACTCCTGCTGAAGATCGGGCGCCAAATAACCGCCAATTAACGGGAGGACGCGAAGATTTTTTGAGCGTCCAAGCATATCAGACCGTACCGGCCTCGCTAAACGATTTTTTCGCGCCGACGGTTCAAAGTTTAGACGCCGCCGCGCGGCATTGGTTCCTCAAACTTTACGAGCGCCGGGTTTTAACTTTGCGCAAACCCGGCGCGATGTCGTATCGTAGCGGGAACGGCTGTTGGAGGACGCGAAGCAATTTCGATCCTGCGCAGGCAAGTAAATAAGGAATTAAGATAGAATTCGAGAAATTGAATTTCAGCCACGAATGAACACGAATCAACACGAATCAACATCGGTTCCCTGATCGGCTATTTTATTCCTTCGCCGCTTCCATTGGTGAAAATTCCTGTTCATTCGAGGCTGAAAACGTTTTCTTGAGAGTTATAGATGGGCGATTTCCAGATGATCCGGCGACAACTCAATGAGCGGCTCGCGCCGCCGCGCCGCATAAGAATCGAGCCTGAACGCGTCCCGCAGGCCGCGGTCTCGCTGATCCTGCGCGACGCTCAAGGCTCGGCTCAGGCGCTGATCATCAAACGCGCCGAACGGCCCGGCGACCACTGGTCGGGGCATCTGGCTCTGCCCGGCGGGCGCGCGCAGGTCGAGGATGTGGATTTGATCGCCACGGCGGCGCGCGAAACTTACGAAGAGGTTGGGATTGATCTATTCAACGGCGGCGAGTTTATCGGCCAGCTCGAAATTCTCCTTCCGACCAATCCGCGACTCCCGCGGCTCGAGATCGCGCCGTTTGTCGCCGTCGCGCCGCCTGAATTCACGTTAAAATTGAACGGCGAGGTCGCGCGCGCATTCTGGATTTCTATCGCTGATTTGAAGCATGAGGGCCGGTCAAGCTCTTTTTCAATGCCACTGAACGGCGTGATCAATAAATGGCCGGCCTATCCTTCAGAAGGCGGGCCGATCTGGGGGATCACTGAACGCATTCTCACCAACTTCCTCTCGTTGCTGAATTGAATCATGAACAACGAAAAGGCGCCGGACGGCGCTCCGCATCTGATCCGACACTTCAACACCTTGCAGGCCACAGCGCTGAACATGTCCAATATGATCGGCATCGGTCCGTTTCTGACCATTCCGCTTCTGATCTCGGCGCTTGGCGGGCCGCAGGCGATGCTGGGCTGGCTCCTCGCGCTGCTGATCGTCATCCCGGACGGAATGGTCTGGAGCGAGCTTGGCGCGGCGATGCCCGGATCGGGCGGCTCATACGTCTATTTGCGCGAAGGGTTCGGGCGCGAGACCTTCGGGCGATTGATGGCTTTCCTCTTCATCTGGCAATTCATCATCAGCGGGCCTATGGAGATCGCTTCGGGTTACATAGGTTTCGCGCAATACATGGATTACATCTGGAAGGCGCCTCAGTTCTCGGCGCCGATTGGAGGGATCAAAGTCTACTCCGTGGCGATCATCATCGGCCTGATCAACATCGCGCTGCTATACCGCCAGATCACGCGCATCGGCAAAATCACCGTCAGTCTCTGGATCGGCGCGCTGCTCACGACCGGCGCGGTTATTCTGACCGGCGCGCTGTATTTCGATCCGAAGATCGCTTTTGATTTTCCGCCCGGCGCGTTCAAATTCTCGACCGGATTTCTGTTCGGACTCGGCGCGGCTTCGCGGATCGGCGTCTACGATTACCTGGGCTATTACGACATCTGCTACATCGGCGACGAGGTCAAAAATCCCGGACGGACGATTCCCCGCTCGGTCATCATCAGCGTGATCGCGGTTGCGGTTATCTATGTAGCAATCAACTTTTCGATCATCGGCACAATACCATGGCGCGAATTTGCGCCCGCCGATGAGAGGAAGCCGCTCTCGGATTTCGTCGTCTCGGTGATGATGGAGAGAATTTACGGGTCGAAAGTCGCTACGGCTGTGACGGTGATGATCTTGTGGACAGCGCTCGGGTCGTGCTTCGCGTTGTTGCTCGGATATTCGCGTATCCCCTTCGCTGCGGCGCGCGACGGGTATTTTTTCAAGGTTTTCAGCCGCCTGCATCCGAAGCACAGCATCCCTCACGTCTCGCTTCTTGTGATCGGGGTCATTGCGATCATCTGCAGCTTCTTCTCGCTGGGAACCGTGATTGACGTTCTGATCGCAACCAGGATCATCGTACAGTTCGCCGGCCAGATTTTCGCTGTGGCCTTGCTTAGGAAGAACGCGCCGAGCCTGGAGCGCCCCTATCGCATCTGGCTCTACCCATTGCCGAGTCTAATCGCGCTCGCCGGATGGCTGTTCATTTACTTGACTCTTGATCACAAGATTATACTATTTAGCCTGGTCGCGCTGGCCGCCGGCGTGGTCAGTTTCCTGGCCTGGTCGCGCGGCGCATCAAAGTGGCCGTTCACAGCCCCATCGCCTATACCAAATCGTTGACGCTACAACCGAAATCAGAGCGTTTTGGTTTAGCGGCTTGCGCGCGTATCGCAAGGCGATCATGGTTAAGCCTATGGTAATCAGCGGATTGTCCGGCGATGGTCATCGGAATGAGAAATGGCACGAACGTTGCCAATCAGCGCGGCGTAGTGAACAAAACGACTAGACCTGAGAGTTGAATCAGCGATTCTTATCAATGAGAGATCTTTGTTAAGATCGTCGCCGCTTGGCCTCGGGTAACGGCGACCAAAGGGAGGAGGAGAGCGCGGTTATCCCCTTGCCGGAATTTATATAGAACATATTGAAGAAAAGGGGTAAACATATGATGAAGGCATTCAAGAACATCACACTCACTTTGTTTATATACTCGGCCCTTGCGTGCAGCGGTGTGGCTCAATCTGGCAATCAGTGGACTGCTCCTCAAAAAGATAGAAGGAAAGAGCCGGAGCGTCCGGTCGAGAAGAAGAAGAATGATGATCGGGGCGACCGGGGCGGTGGAAAGCGAGACGAAGGCGGAAAGAGAGGCAAGAAGCCAGGGGGCGATTTTTATTAGCCGAGCGTTTTTTTGAGACTTTTCTCTCTCCTTACCTTTTATTTAATTGGCCCGTCGTTGGAAACAACGGCGGGTTATTTTTATGCGCGCCTGAGGTCTCAACGCGCAAAAAACGGGCCTGCATCACGAGATGCAGGCCCTTGCAGTTTCCGCCAGTACAAAACCGTTCGAATAATTATTTGCTCGCGACGCCGCTTTCCTGTAGCAGGAGCGTGAATTTGCGTCCGCGCGGTGTGATGGTGGCGATGGCGCGCGTACCGTCGCCGTTGTCACGATAGGTCATCTTGTCGGCCTCAGCCCCCTCTTTGTTCTGCCGCTTGGTGAATGGCGCCGTGATGGTCCTCTTTCCGACCTTGATCTCAACTGAGCCTTGATCGGCCTCGGGAATGACCATTGTATAGGTTCCCTTTTTGACCACCTCATTGCCGATTTTGCCGTCGAGGTAGAACGAAACTTTCTGCTCAACGGACTTTTGGGCCAGCGCGACGACGCTGAAAGCCAAAGCCGCAACCATCGTCAGGGTGGTCAGCGCGACCCTCCCGACTTTATTCTTTGAATAATTCATCATTACCTCCCTCCTTCTATGCTTTATCTGATTTGTCTGTAACTTTGACTGACCGGACGGTCAGCTATGTCTAAAAAAAGATTGAGCGACTCAAGTAGAGTCTGTCGCTTGCGCCTGAACTCGTCCGCCAGTCAAGTAATCAAGCACAATTCTTTCGCAGCGACGGCGATAGTCGTCAAAGGTGCCCTCCGAAGAGAAGAACCATTGAAGCATGAGACCGTCAACCAGCGCGCGCATCATTACGCTGGCCTCCTCCACATCCACCTGGCGGAAAACTCCGGTCCTCATACCACCCTCTATGACCTCGCGGTTATGACCGCAGCATCCGTCATAAAATCTGGCGTTCAGATCGTGAAAACGTTTGTTGCGTGTGCCTATGCTGACAAAGTCGGAATAGGCCAGGAAGAACTGCCGGCTCTCCTGAGCGTTGGCGAAGATGGTTCCGATCAAGGCTTTCACCTTCTCGACAGGGTCCTCGACGTTCGAGATCGCCTGGCCGATGCGGACATCGAACTGATTAACCATCCATTCGAGAGCGCCCAGAAAGAGATCTTCTTTCGTGGCGAAATAATAGAGCGTCGAGCCTTTGCTCACTCCAGCGCGTTTGGCTATATCCTGAAGAGTGACGGCCGAATAGCCCTTCTCGGCGACTTCGTAATAGGTCGCTTTGATCAGCTCCTCGCGCCTTTGATCTTCATATTCTTGTACAAATTGTTTTGCAGCCATTAGCTCAGCTATTCGTATTGCCGTCTCTTACAATCTCGACCGACCGGTCAGTTTATACATTTTATCCTGGTGTTCTGTCAATGATTTTTTGCACATCCGCCACTCTTGAAGTTAAGCGATTGATTCCGATCATTTCCGATCATTATAGATCTCGATCCCGACTTAGAAAATGCTACCGATCAGGTTTTTCCAAGTCGATGTCCTGCGGTCGCCGAATTTCGAGCAAGTAAAGGAAAGGTTGGTTCGAGGAGGCATTGTCCGGTTGCTCGGTGATGAAATCGGGCGTAGACGAACTGCGGTTTACATGCAAACATCATAATATCACTATCAATGAATCAAGATTGATGGAGGATCTGCCATGAACGGGAAGCCCAGCAGAGTGAGGAAGTCCGGCGCCTCCGATTGGCTTATAGGCGGAGGCGCAATGGGTAAATTGATTCGTGAGATGGATTGGTCGAAGACCCCTCTCGGGCCGATCGAATCGTGGCCAGATAGCCTGAAAGCATCCATCCTCTTGACGCTCAACTCGCGCTACCCGATGTTTGTCTGGTGGGGGCGGGAATTGACCAATCTATACAACGACGCCTACATTCCGATGCTCGGCGCGCGCCACCCGAAGGCTCTAGGCCAGCCGGCTATGCGCGTCTGGGCCGAAATCTGGGACGTGATCGGTCCGCAGACCGAAATCGTGATGCGCGAGGGCCGAGCGACTTGGAACGAATCTATCCTGCTGGTTGTGGAGCGGTACGGCTACACCGAGGAGACTTACTTTACATTTTCTTACAGCCCGGCGATGGGCGACGACGGCAAAGTGGGGGGTGTCTTTTGCGCATGCACCGAGGACACCAGGCGCATTCTGGGCGAGCGACGGTTGCGGACGCTGCGTGCGCTGGCCGAGCAGGCAACGCAGGCCAAGAGCGCTGAAGACGCTTGCGCCATCGCCGCCGCGACGATGCGCGATAATCCTTACGACCTGCCATTCGCGATGCTCTACTTGCTCGACGATGACGGCGCGAGGGCGCGGCTGGTGGGCGCCACGATGCCAGGCGCGCCGGCCAGTCCCGCCATGATCGAACTTCACGGCGAGGCGGGCAGCATGTGGCCGCTCAGTCAGGTGGTTGAATCCGGCGAAAGCCAGGTAGTGAACGACCTCGAAGCGAAGTTCGGCAAAATCGCGAGGCTGTGTGGCGCCCCATGGCAGGAGCCGGCGCGCCAGGCAGTCGTGGCGCCTTTGGAGAGGCCGGGGCAGAAGACGCCGTCCGGTTTCCTGATCGCTGGCGTCAGTCCGCGTCTACTGCTGGACGAAGATTACCGCGGTTTTCTGGAGTTGACGGCGGGCCAGATCGCCGCCGCCCTCGCTAATGTCAGGGCTTACGAGGAGGAGCGCCGACGCGCCGAGGCGCTGGCCGAAATTGACCGCGCCAAAACGGTCTTCTTCTCCAACGTCTCGCACGAATTCCGCACGCCGCTCACCCTGATGCTCGGCCCGCTTGAAGACGCGTTGGCCGAAGACAAACTGCCGCCTCGAGCGCACGATCGGTTGATGGTCGCCCGTCGCAACAGCCTGCGCCTGCTCAAACTGGTCAACACACTGCTCGATTTTTCGCGGATCGAGGCCGGGCGCATCCAGGCCGTCTACGAACCGGTTGACCTGGCCAAATTCACAACCGATCTGGCCAGCGTCTTCCGATCCACGATCGAACGCGCAGGACTTGAACTCGTCGTTGACTGCCCGCCGCTTCCCGAACCGGTCTACGTTGACCGGGAGATGTGGGAGAAGATCGTTTTGAACCTGCTCTCGAACGCGTTCAAGTTCACGTTCGAAGGCGAAATCAATGTGAAATTGCGGATTGCGGATTGCGGATTGCGGAATGAAGAGGAGGAAGGACGCGGCGAAGTGGATGAGCAAGGGGCCGGAAAATCCGCAATTCGCAATCCGCAATCCGCAATCCTAACGGTGCGCGACACGGGCACAGGCATTCCTGAAACCGAGGCGCCGCGCCTGTTCGAGCGTTTCCACCGCGTCAAGGGCGCGCGTGGCCGCAGCTACGAAGGCTCCGGCATCGGCCTCGCGCTCGTGCAGGAACTGGTGAAACTGCACGGCGGAGAAGTGCGCGTCGAGAGCGAGGTTGACCGGGGCAGCGAGTTCACCGTGATGATCCCGCTGGGCAAGGCTCATCTGCCCGCCGAGCGCATCGGCGCCGCGCGCTCGCTCGCCTCGACGGGGCTGCATGGAGAAGCTTATGTCGAAGAAGCGTTGCGGTGGCTGCCTGAAGAAGACGGGGCGACGGGGCGACGGGGCGACGGGGCGACAGGTTCCGCGGAACGCCATGAAATTGAAGACATGTTTTCGCCCCGTCGCCCCGTCGCCCCGTCGCCCCGTCCAAGAGTTCTGCTGGCTGACGACAACGCCGACATGCGCGAGTACCTGCGGCGGTTGCTGGTCGGGCAGTACGAAGTCGAAGCCGTCACTGACGGAAAAGCGGCGTTGAATGCGGTTCGCGAGCGCGCGCCCGACCTCGTGTTGGCCGACGTGATGATGCCGAATCTTGACGGCTTCGGATTGCTGCGCGAGCTGCGCGCCGACGAGCGGCTGAAGACCGTCCCCGTCATTCTGCTTTCGGCTCGCGCTGGCGAAGAGGCGCGAGTTGAGGGGATGGAAGCCGGCGCGGACGATTATCTGATCAAGCCGTTCAGCGCTCGCGAACTGCTCGCCCGCGTGGAGACGCATTTGAAGCTTTATCGCATCCGCCGCGAGGCGGAGATGGCCATGTGCGAAAGCGAGCGTCGCTTAAGCGAACTGATAGACGCGCTCCCGGCGGCGATCTACACGACCGACGCCGAAGGCCGCCTCACGCACTTCAACCCGTCCACCGTCGAACTCCTCGGGCGCATGCCGGAGTTGGGAACCGACCGGTGGTGCGCAAGCTGGAAGCTCTACTATCCCGACGGCGCGCCGATGCCACACGACGAATGCCCGATGGCTGTCGCGCTCAAGGAGGGCCGGGTTGTTCATGGGGAGGAAGTCATCGCCGAACGACCGGACGGCACGCGCATTTGGATTGAGCCTTATCCGACGCCTTTGCGCAACGCCGAAGGCAGAATCGTCGGTGGCATTAACATGCTCCTCGACATCACCGAGCGGAAGGAGCGGGAGCAAGTGACCGCTTTGTTGGGCGCCATCGTAGATTCCTCGGACGACGCGATCCTGAGCAAAGACCTCAATGGCGTCATCACGAGTTGGAATAAGAGCGCGGAGCGGATGTTCGGCTACACGGCTCGGGAAGCGATAGGCCAGTCCGGCGCCATTCTGATTCCGGCGGACCGGCTGAGCGAAGAGTCTGAGATGTTTGAGACGCTCAGACGGGGCGAGAGGATTGAGCATTTCGAAACCGTCCGCGTGCGTAAAGACGGCTCCACGCTGAACGTTTCCCTCAGTCTTTCACTGGTGAGAGACGCCGCGGGTCGCATCGTCGGCGCATCGAAAATTGCGCGCGACATCACCGAGCGCAAAAAGGCGGAGGAAAAACTCGCCGAGGCGTCACAACGGCTGCATGCTCACTTGAACAATTCACCGTTGGCCACCATCGAATTCGACACTGAGTTCCGCGTGACCGCGTGGTCTGAGGGGGCCGAGCGCCTGTTCGGCTGGAGCGCCGCGGAAACCCTGGGGAAGCGGGTGAAAGATCTGCGGTGGGTTCACGAAGCCGATGTGGAGGGCGTCGACGCTCTCTGCAGGGACATGGTCGCCGGCCGGCGCTCGCGGTACAACCATGTCAATCGCAACTATCGGAAGGACGGCTCGGTCATCGAATGCGAATGGTATAACTCGGTGCTCCGGGACGCGAATAGGAAGATGATATCTCTCAACTCGCAGGTCCTGGACGTCACCAAACGCAAGAGGGCCGAGGAGGCGTTGAGAGAGAGAGAACAACGTTACCGCGCGCTCACGGAACTCTCTCCGCTGCACGTTTTCATGACCCGCCCTGACGGCTACGTCACCTACGTCAACCAGCACGGGCAGGAATATACCGGTCGCACGCTCGCGGAAATGCAAGGCGACGGCTGGGCGGAGTGCGTGCATCCGGAGCATCGCGAGCGCGTCTTCAAGGTCTGGCAAACGGCCGTTCGGGAAGTTTCCGAATACAGCGTTGAATTTCCGTTCCTTTACCACGATGGCGCGTATCGCCGATTCTACGCGCGCGCGTTGCCGGTTATGGACGACACGGGCGCCGTCGCTTATTGGATCGGCACGGCCATCGATGTCGAAGACCTCAAGCGAGCGGAAGATGAATTACGCATGAGCGAGGAACGCTTCCGCGCCATCGTCAGCCAGGCCACGGGAGGCATCGCGGAGACTGACCTGACGGGCCGGATCATCTTCGCCAACCAGCGTTATTGCGAGATCGTCGGTTACAGTGAGGTCGAGTTGCGCGCGTTGCGGATGCGCGATATCACGCACTCCGACGACCTGCCGGCGAGCGCCGAACAGTTCCGCCGATTGGCCGAGGGCGGCCCCGACTTCGTCATCGAGAAGCGGTACGTCCGCAAAGACGGCGGCGAGGTGTGGGTCAACGACAGCGTCAACGCGGTGCGCGACGCGGCGGGCCGGGTCAGGAGCATCGTGGCGGTGTCAGTCGATATAACCGAGCGCAGGCGGACCGAATTGGCGTTGGCGGAGGCGCTCGCCCTGAACCGCACGATCACCGATAACACACAATCTTGCCTGTGGATGATGGATACGCATGGGCGCGGCACGTTCGCCAATCCCGCGAGCGAACGCGTTAGCGGCTACAAGCCCGAAGAATTAATTGGTCAGGTGCTGCACGAAAAAGTTCACCACACGCATCCGGACGGAACGCCTTTTCCGATTGAGGAGTGCCCGCTCGATAAAGCGCTGCCGCTTCAGGAAGCGGTCGTCGGGTACGAGGACGTGTTCGTCCACAAGGACGGACACTTCTATCCGGTGCGCTGCGCCGGCCGCCCGATTATCGTGAACGGGGAGCCGATTGGTACCGTGATCGAGGTGCACGACATCACCGAGGAGCGGCGCGCCGCCGCCGAGCGCGAACAATTGTTCGAAGAAGAGCGGCGGCAGGGGCGGAATTTGCAGCGCCTCAACGCCGCCTCGGTCGCCATCAATGCGGCGACATCGGTCGAAGAAGTCGTCCGCCTGATCAACGAGAAGGCGCGGGAGTTGACCGGCGCGCGGATGGCCGTCGTAAACCTGGTTCACGATGGCGATTGGAAGCGGTCGCGGACGGTAGCGTCTTTGTCCGGCGAATACGCGGCATGGGGCGATTACGACGCGCAAGCGGCGGGCGAGGGCGTTTACAATTTGGTCGCCAGCGAGAAGCGGACGATGCGAATGACGCAGGCCGAGTTGGAGTCGCATCCGGCGTGGAGCGGTTTCAGCGCAGAGGCCGGCAAGCATCCTCCGCTGCGCGGGTGGATGGCCGCGCCGCTCCTGGGCGGCGGCGGCGAGTGCATAGGCGTCGTGCAGCTTTCAGACAAGTGGGCAGACAAGCGGGTCGGCGGCGCCGCAGGCGAGTTCACTGACGCCGACGAAGCGTTGCTGTGGCAACTTGCGCAGGTCGCCTCGGTCGCGCTCGAAAATCAGCAGCTTTACGAGCAGGAGCAGGAGGCGCGCCAGATGGCCGAGCAGGCCACACGCGCGAAGGACGAGTTCCTGGCCATGGTGTCGCACGAGTTGCGCTCGCCGCTCAACGCGATCCTCGGCTGGAACCGTTTGCTGCGCTCGCGGCGGGGCGATGACTCGCAAATCGCGCGGGTGACTGAGACCATCGAGGGCAGCGGTAAAGCGCAACTGCGACTGATCGAAGACCTGCTGGACACGGCCCGCATCATCAGCGGCAAGATGAGACTGGAGACCCAGCCGGTCGAACTCGTGGCGGTGATAGCGTCGGCGCTCGACGCCGTGCGCCCGGCGGCCGACAGCAAGGGCATCATCATCGTTCCGGACTTCAGCCCCGAAGCGGGCCAGACGTCTTATCAGATCACCGGCGACCCCGACCGCTTGCAGCAGATCGTCTGGAATCTGGTGTCGAACGCCATCAAGTTCACGCCCGACGGAGGTCGGGTATGGGTCGGACTCCGGCGCGGCGGCCCCGGCGTCCAGATAATCGTGCGGGATACCGGACAGGGCATCAGCCCCGACCTGCTGCCATATGTCTTCGATCGTTTCAAACAAGGTGACTCCTCCGTCTCGCGGCGTTTCGGAGGCTTGGGGCTGGGCCTCGCGCTGGTCAAGCATTTGGTCGAACTTCACGGCGGTAGTGTGATGGTCGAGAGCCCGGGCGAAGGTCATGGCTCGACCTTCACCGTCAGCCTGCCGGTTCGCGCTGTCAAAGGAGACATCGGGAGGGAGGGACAGAGAGGCGGAGAGACGAGGGTTCACAGGACCGCCTCACGCAGGCTGCAAACAGCAGGGCTCGAAGGCGTGCGCGCGCTGGTGGTGGAGGATGAGGCCGGCGCGCGCGAACTGATTACCCTCACGCTCGAACAACATGGCGCGCTGGTCACCGGGGTGGATTCCGCCGCCGCCGCGCTCGCCGCGCTCGAATCACACCTTGAGGGCGGGGCGGCTCGCGCGCCCTTTGACGTGCTGATCAGCGATATTGGAATGCCGGACGCCGATGGCTACGAATTGATTCGACTCGTGAGGACGCATTCGGACGAGCGCGTGAGACGCATCCGGGCTGTCGCGCTCACGGCTTACGCCCGCACTGAAGACCGGCTGCGGGCTTTGCAGACGGGCTTTCAAATGCACGTCCCCAAGCCCGTTGACGAAGCGGAGTTGACGATGGTAATCGCCGCCCTGACTGGTCACACACCGGGCCATGCTTGAAACCGATTTTACCCCAGATTAATCTGCGATTGCGTGCGCAAACCGCCATAAAAAGTAAGAGGGGCAGACACAACGGTCTGCCCCTACGTTGATCTACAATCGCCAGCTCATGGGAGCGTTCATCAGCGTCCGTAAAGCGACACTCTCGGTCGCGCGTTTGGTCGCCAGGTCCCTTTGCTGTAGAGGAATTCGACGCTGTTGATTACACGGTCGTTACCTCGCAGGTCGATGGCCCGCGTTTGGCCACCGGCGGGAATGCGATCGCGAACCTCGACCTCTTCCTTTGTGCCGTTCCCGTAATTAACCACTACGCGCTGGAACTCAACCGGGGCGCCGATGACGCGAAGCTGAATGCTTTGAAATCTGCCCTCGGCTCGGCCTAGCACAATCCTGTCACGATCCCTCTGGCCGTCCACCGTCGTTTGTCCGAGCAAAACCCACTGTTTAGCCCTTTGAGCAAGCGCTGCCTGGCCGACGCCCATTAGCAACAAGAAAGCCCACGCGATTCGTATAATTTTTGATGTTGACATAATTTTCTCCTTAAACGGATAAGGGAGTAAAAGCGCCTTTGCGCTCCCTTACCATCATCGATTGTTTTGGCGCCCTTCGGAGCAGCTTTTCAGCGCCACTTCAACGTTCTGATCGAACTGCTTAAATCCTTTTTCTCTCCTAAACTATTCGGCCTGCTTTTCAGCAGAGCTAATATCAGCAGCCGGCGATCAGTTCTGCATCTCCTATGCCAATGTAGGGCGGCGACTCTCCCTCATCCAAAGCGCTGTGATTCAACTATTTCCACTATTGTTTGTCGATGAGTACGGGCAGGGCGTAACAACCAGGGATACGATGTGGTATAGAAGAAGGTCGAAAACGGCGCCTATGTCAGCGCCGTCAAGCGCATAAACGCTATTCGCGCCGCTACCTTTCAAATTATTTTTGCGCGGCGCCGCCAGCCCTCCTTTTCGCAGCTTTAGCGCGTTTCTTCTGTTTGGGATTCTGCCTGGTCCTGCCGGAAGTTCCCCGAGATATCTTTCCTCGTTTAGAGCGTTGATCGCCTCTACCCATATAAATTTCCTCCGTATCATTTATCAGACAATTCGAGCGTGACAATCGTATCGTACTCGTCCGTAAATCCTTGCGGGTTCCTGATGAAGAGTCCGTATTTGTCATGCTCCAAAAACTCGACCTTGGCGCCGTCCTTGAAGAAGGTGGCCGATTTGACCTTCTTCGGCATCTTCGGCATCGCCAGCACCGGGTCCGACCAGTCCATGATGTGCAGGTAGACCTTGTTGCCTTTGCGCGTTGTTACGCCCCACGGACGCGGCGTGAGCGGTCCGCCGCGCGTCCCGTAGATCGTTTCGCCGTTCTTTTCGAGCCACGCGCCGACCTGCTTCAACCGGTCAGCGAATTCAGGCTGGATTTTACCATTGGGCATCGGGCCGACGTTGAGCAGAAAATTGGCGTTGTAGCCTGCGGCCCTGACCAGGTAGTGGATCAAATCCTTCGCGCTTTTGAACCGTTTGTCGTTCGCGTTATAGCCCCACGCGCCGTTGATCGTCTCGCAGGTTTCGAGCGGCAGTTCGCCGACCTCAGATTCGGCGTTGAACCCGGCGGTCTTCTGTCCGGGCAGGTCTTTCTCGAACATCTGAAAATCTTCGCCGGGGAAAGGCTTGAGATGATGGTTCGATCCGACCAGCGCGGCCGGCTGCAACGAGTGGATCAGCTTGTACGTTTGCTCAATTCGCCATTCAGCCTTCGGCCTGTCCCACATCCCGTCAAACCAGATGCCGCCAATCGGGCCGTAATCGGTCAACAGCTCTTTCAACTGCCCGTCCATATAATCAATGTATTTGAACCACTCGCCGCCCTCGGGCCGGCCCGCGGTCAATCCAGTCCGCCCGCGCGGGAAATAGTCCGGGTGATGCCAATCGAGCTGCGAATAATAAAAGAAGAGCTTGATTCCCTGCTTGTGGCATTCGTCGGCGAGCATCTTCAACACGTCTTTTTTGTAAGGCGTGCGGTCAACGACGTCCCAGTCGCTGATCTTCGAATCGAACATCGCGAAGCCGTCGTGATGCTTGCTGGTGATCGTGATGTATTTCATTCCGGCGGCTTTGGCCATGGCCACCCATTCCGCGGGATCGAATTCGGTCGGGTTGAACCGCTCAGGGAGCTTTTCGTATTCGCTGATCGGCATCTTCCTGTTATTCATCACCCACTCGCCGTCGCCCAGCACGCTGTAAACGCCCCAGTGGACGAACAATCCGAACTTGGCGTCCTGAAACCATCTCCGCGCTTCCATGTTCTCCGACGTCGGTTGGTATTGCGACTGCGCGATTGAATTTTCGGGAGCGACAGCCGGCAAGCAAGCGGCGGTGATGATCAGACAGACAAATAGCGCGCGAACCCGCGACCACGTAGCCATAAATATCTCCCTTCTTGTCGAGCAAAAAAATCAGGTGTGAATAGAAGGCGCGTATTCTACGTTGGGCGATGGCCAAGCTCAAGGGCGCGGCGCCACAAGCCAGGCGACATTTACAGACAGGATTTACAGGATTCTTCAGGATTTTATGAATTGAGTTGAATCCTGAAGAATCCTGTAAATCCTGTCTTTTTTCATTGCCCGCATTTCAAATCAATCTGAATTCATCCGCCGCTCGCGTCACGCGCCCTTCGCCTTCCAATTTTTCCAGATGCGCCAGCACGGACAACTCGGCCAGTTGACGCATGGCTTCTGGCGCTTCGACGTAAACAGCTTTGACGATCTGCGGGATCGCGCTCGCGCCGGCTCGCATTGCGCTGACGATCTGGTCTTCACGGTCGCGGCGATGCGCGACGTATTCTTCGATACGGCCCCGCGCGTCGGCGATGACAGGCCCGTGGCCCGGCATCAGCGCGGTCAATCGCGGCAGTTCGAGGTATAGCCGCAATGAAGCGAGGTAGTCGTTCATATCGCCTTCGGGCGGCGCGATGACGACCGTGCCGAAGCCGACGACGCAATCTCCTGTGAGCAGGCTCCCCGTGCGCTCCTCGTAAAAACTGAGGTGGCCTCGCGCGTGGCCCGGCGTCCACATCGCGCGCAACCGCCAGGTCAATTCGCCAGCCGCTTCGTGGAGCTCGATTACCTCGCCGTCTTCGATGAATCGGTCGACTCGGACATCGCCGCTGATGGCTTCGGCGGTCAGCCGGTGCGCCGCGACCGGCAGGTTGAACTTTTCGGCCAGATGCGTCACGCCGCCGATGTGGTCGGGGTGCAGATGAGTGATGATGATCTCGCGGAATCGCCTCCCCTGCTCGATGAACCTGGCGACCACGTAGTCGAGCACGGCCTGTTGATCGGGATACGGCGAGCCGGGGTCGATCACGACCATCTCGTCGCCGCCGACGAGGTAACAGTTGGTGTGAGTCGCGGGCGGAAGCGTGGGTGTGCGCAGCGGGCAGAGGAAAATGCCGTAGCGGAATTGGACTCGACGCTCCAAATGGTCGCGCTCCTCCTGCGAGACGCTGAGCAGGCGCTCGGCGAAGCCCTCGACGCCTTCGGCCAGCGCCAGGATCGCGGAGAAGATGGGCGTGACGATCACGCAATCACCGTCAATCCACTTTCGCAGCGCCTCCTTCGGGCGCAGCCATTCGCCCGTCTCGAGCTCTCCCGGAATGACCTCGGTTTCCTGTCCTTCGGGGAGCCACGCGGCAAAGAACCGCGTATTGTAACGTCTCGGAGAAGTCTCCGGAGTGACCCAGCGCGGGGCTTCGATCAGCAAGTTCGCGTCGAGCGCCAAACCTTCGCGTTCGAGCAATTCCTTGAACGAAACCAGGCCGGAGTGCAATTCATCGCGCATCGCCGCGCGCCTCTCCGCCGATAGACTCTCAACGCCGCTAGCGATCAGCGCCCCAGTCTCCTCGAAAAGCTCGCGGACGGCGGTGACGCGCATCACGGCGTCGTGAACGTTTTCGGCGTTGATAATCGGGATTTCGGCGTCAGCGGCGTCGCGCTGCCCTCCGGGGAACGCGTGGTAATTGGCCATAAAGGCCAGCGTCTTCGCGCGCTTCACCCAGAAAACCTTTGGGTCTTCCGGGTCGCGCAGCAGGATCATCGCAGCCGCATCCCTGGGGGTTGCGGGCGGAGTCATGGCCGGAGTCGCTGGAGGAGTTGCGGGTGGGTTGGTGGTTTGATTCATGATGGGCGCTTATTTTTGCCCGATGATTAAGGTTGCTTTGATCGACACGTCGAAATCCATCTTGTGGCGTTCTTCGTCGATTATTTTCATCAACTGCTGTCGAACCTGCTGGCGCGTCTCTTCATCCGGAAGGATCGCCAGCCAGTCATTGAGGAAGAAGGTATTGATCAACGGCGATTCGAAGAATTCTTTTCCGTCTTTGTAATCGAACCGCTCTTTGCTCGTCACGCTACGGACGTCTTTCAGGCCGGCCTCAAGCGCGATCTCTTCGACGTCGCTCACCGTCAGCCGCTCAGTGATTAGATCCTCGAGCTGCGGCGTGTAATCAAGCAATCCCAGGTTGTATAAAGATTCCCAGTAGATAGAAAAGAACTCGTCGAAGCTGCCACGGGTCGTCAGCTTCAACACGACTGTCGCGCCTTTCCTGGCCACCCGTCTGAGTTCCGCGAGAGCGGGGCCGGCCTCCGAAGGCGCCGCCATAGACGCGTCGCCGATCACAAGGTCGAACTCTTCGTCGGGGAATTCGAGCGATCTCATCTGGCCCTGGCGAAATTCCACGCGATCGTTTTTTTTCACTTCGGCTTTGCCGCAGGCCAGAGCCAGCTTTTCCGGACTCGGATCGACGCCGACGACCTCCGTCTTCGCGCCGCCCCTGATCGCCAGGTCAATCGCGTAGCCGCCAGTACCGCAACCGGCGTCCAGGAACTTCCCTTCCTTCGGCAGTTCGACCTCATCGTCAATCATCTGATCGAACGCCTCGCCCCAGGTGGGCGCGACGTACAAGTCGTAGAGATAGGCTATTTCTTTAGCGTCTCTCATTGTGCGGTTATTGCTCTGCATGACAACGTGATAGTAGCCAATCAAACGCGTGGGCCGCAAGAGCCGCCGCAGACGATCCTTTTTGTTGAAATTGGCGGCTCCGGAGTCTATACTCTCGCTCCTCCCTCCCTCCCTCCCTGCGTAATCTGGTCTAAAGCAATTCCCAAGGTTCCCCCTGTAACGACAGCATAAGGAGCCACAGTCATGCCAGAACAAATACGTGCCTCGGTTGGAGTGGAGCGACTCCAACAGAAAAGATCATTCGCCCCATTGAGTAAAGAACCCGCCAAGGTCCTCGCCTTTGTCAACCAGAAGGGTGGCACTGGTAAAACCACGATTGCGCAAAATCTGGCCGCCTGTTTCAGTCTCTACCACGACAAACGCGTGCTTTGCGTAGATCTCGACCCGCAAGGAAATCTCGGCCAGGGGTTGGTCCATAATCAGATCGATACCCCGAAAACTGCCGACCGCCTGCTCGTCGTTCCCAAGGCGAACGTCAACGAATACATCATCACGGTTCGTCCCAACATCGACCTTATTCACAACAGGTTCCAGAAAGAGTTGCACGATGCGGTGGATCGGCTGCCGTTCCAGTCAGATTTGCTGAGAAAGCAGCTCGGCCCGGCGTTAATGCGCTATGACTACATCATTGTTGACACGCCGTCCGGATTGTGCCGCTCGACCCAAATTGGGATTGAGGCGGCCAACCAGGTTATCCTCATCGTTTCCTGCGGGACCTATGGACTGAAGGAAATGATCGCTGTGATTGACTGGATGTTGGGGAACTGCAACCGGTTTATCAAGCCGATGCCCTCAGTCAGGGTGGCGCTGAACAAGTACGACGAGCGCCGGCGGTACGACCGGGATTTTAAACTCGAACTGCAGCGAATCTTCGGCGACGAGTTGCTCCAAACTCACATCCGCACTAGCGTGAGAATCATCGAAGCCGCGGCGCAGGGAATCTCGGTAGTTGAGCACAATCACGCCTATGCGGCCGCCGAGGACTTCAAGTGGCTGAGCCGGGAAATCCTCGGCTTACCGTTGGAGAGGGATATGTCAGACGGACCGATCAATGGCAATTGGCGCCATGAACATGAAGAAGATGTTGTCTTTGAGACCATGACGCCGATTAACGTATCAACGACCAATCGTGAACAGATCGCGCTCGGCGCGCAAAAACATCATGCCTCCTGAAATCGCCGGCGTGGCCATCAGCAACTGACCGACGCCGTTTTTGCCCAGCAGTTCGAATTTCGGCCCGGCCCTGACAACGAAGATGTCACCGTCTTCGCTCGGCAAATAGATCTTGCCGTCCGAGGCTACGGGCGACGCGCTGAACCCGCTGCCCTGATGCGGAATCCTTTCGGTGTATTTCTCTTCCCCGGTCGCCAGATCATAACAGGAGAGGATGCCCTGATTGCGCAGAGTATAGAGAAGCCCCTGATAGATGAGCGGCGTGGGCATGTAGGGCCCGACCTTCTGCTTCGTCCAAGCGACGCTCCTGTTCGAGGTCTCGCCCTCTTTCAATGTAATGTCGCCGCTCGCTCCCGCGCGAATGACGAAGATGGGCATTTCGGGGCGGCGGCCGCTGGCGACGACGATCAGGTCGTTAGTGAAAACCGGCGTGGGCGCGGTGATCTTCGAGCTGCCGCCCAATCGCCAAAGCTCCTTGCCGGTTTCAGGGTCGTAGCCGCGAATGAAATTCGCTCCGTTGGTGACCAACTCGACCCGGTCTTTGCCAGGATAAATCGTCGGCGTGCCCCACGAAGGCAGTTCGTCGCGGCCGGTCTTCCAAACGGTCTCGCCGTTCTTGATGTTGAGGGCGATCAGGAATGAGCCTTTCTGCTGATCGACCTGAACAATGACCAGGTCTTTGTAGATGATCGGCGAGCTCGCAGGCCCCCATTCGTAATCGGGCACGTCGTAGGCGCCCATGTCCATCCGCCCCAAATCTTTCTTCCACGCCGGTCGGCCGTTCATGTCGAAGGCGTAAAGCCCCTGCGAGCCGAAGAGCGCGACGACGTAACGCCCGTCGGTCGCGGGCGTGGAGCTGGCGTAGGTCGATTTGATGTGACGCTTGTCGACCGGGGGGCCTTCGTAAGCCGTCCGATCCCAAACGACCTTCCCCGATTTTTTGTCCAGGCAGTAAACCTTCCACTGGTGAACCGAACGGTCATCCGACGCGTCGCCGTCGCCGTAGAGGCCCGGCTTGAATTTGGCCGCGCCGCGACTGCTGATCGCCGTTGTGACGAATATTCTGTCGTCCCAAACAATCGGACTCGAATGGGCCAAACCCGGAATAGTGGTTTTCCATTTGATAGCGGTTCCCTTCTCGCCGTCCCACAATTCAGGCAGGTTTTGCCCGTCAGCCACTCCGGCCGCGTGATCGCCGCGAAACGACGGCCAGTTGTCATTGACCGATTTTTTCTGCGAGGCGATTGGCGTCGCCAGTAAGAAAAGAAGGCAAACCATCACGAGTCGCATATCACCTCTCCAAGTTCCAAGTAATGATCTCAGAACACATTTTCAGTATCGGGGTTCGTAGTGAATGGTAAGGTGGAAGCAAAAAGGGGAATGGGGAGTGGGGAGTGGGGAGTGGGGACAAGAGGCGCTTTCCCATCCCTATTCCCTATTCCCCACTCCCCATTCCCCTTTTTGCTTCCCTTCGCAATCCAATGCTAGAAGTTGATCCTGTAAATGCGTCCCGACATCAGGATTCAATGTTCGATTGATCAATTTCGCAGCTTATTCAATCCGTTAAGCGCCGCGACCTTGTATGCTTCGGCGAGCGTCGGGTAGTTGAACACCGTGTCCCGGAAGTATTCGATCGTAGCGCCGGTGTTGAGAACCGTCTGTCCGATATGGATCAGCTCCGTCGCCCCTTCTCCGATGATGTGGAGTCCGAGCAACTTCAGATTCCTGGGATCAAACAGGAGTTTCAACTTCCCGGTCTGGTCACCGAGAATCTGGCCTCTCGCCAACTCGTCATATTTGGCGACCCCGACCTCATATGGAATCTTCTCCTCAGTCAATTGCCGCTCGGTTTTCCCGATCATCGAGATTTCCGGAATTGTGTAGATGCCGTATGGAAGAGGAAAGGCGGAATAGTTTGAGATCCCTCCGAACATATGAGATGCCGCCAAACGACCCTGTTCCATTGAGGTCGCCGCCAGCGCCGGAAACCCGATGACATCTCCCGCGGCATAGATGTGGGGAATCGCAGTCTGGAAATGTTCGTTAACGCTGATCTTGCCGCGCTCGTCAATCGCGACGCCGGCGGCGTCCAAATTCAACAGGTCGGCGTTAGTTTGTCTGCCTACTGCGTACAGAAGGGCATCGCCGGTGACAGTCTTTCCGCTGTCGAGTACGGCGACCACGGTCCCGTCCGGGTCCTTTTCCACCGAGAGCACTTTTTCCCCGAAGCGGAGAATGACGTCGAGGTTCCGCAGATGATATTGCAACTGCTCGACGATCTCCCGATCAACGAAATCGAGCATTTCCGGCCGCTGCTCGATGATCGTCACTCGTATATCCAGGGCGGCGTACATCGACGCGTACTCGATTCCGATCACGCCCGCGCCGACCACGATCAGCTCTTTCGGGATGTGCGAGAGCTGTTCCATTTCGCCGGAGTCAATGACCGTCTGGCCGTCGAACGGAATCATCGAATTACGAGCCGGACGCGTACCGCAGGCGACCAGAACCTTTTCGGCCGTGAGCGAGACGGCGCCGCTTTCGGTCGTGACACTGACCGTGTGTGGATCAAGAAACCGGGCGCTACCCTGAATGACAATGACCTCGTTTCTCCTGAATTGATGCCTGACCACCTCCAGTTCGCGTTCCTGGACTATGCGCACGCGAGCGGTAAGGTCTTCCTTGCCGATCCTTTCCTTCAACGCATAGTCGCAGCCGTAGAATGCGCGCTGACGGAAGCCGGTCATATACAGGATCGCTTCTCTCATCGTCTTGCTCGGAATGGTGCCGGTGTGTAGAGACACCCCGCCGATCATCCCTTTGCGGTCAATTACCGCCACCTTCTTACCCAGCTTCGCCGCGGCGATTGCGCCTTTTTGTCCGGCAGGGCCGCTGCCTATCACGACCAAATCGTATGTTGCGTTATCCATAAGTTTTGCGAAAGGGGACTGTCGGCATATAGCCGACAGGGGAATTTCGCATTGGCGAGTCTTCGAGCCGATCCCCTCTCAAGGCTCCTTTCATTTGTGAAACACGTGAAATATCATAGCAACGGCTCGAAACAATGCCGGAACATTGTGACGAGCCTGACCAATGCAGCATCACGTTAGAGGCGTGACCCGCAATGGCTGACCGGATTGTAGTCAAAAAGAACTTCAAATACAGGCTCTATCCGACCGCCGCTCAAACTGTCGCGATGGATGGCCAGTTGGCCGAAGCCTGCCGCCTCTACAACGCCGCAGTTCAAGAGCGCCGCGACGCCTATCGCGTCTCTCATAAATCGATCAACTATTGCGATCAGGCCAATCAGTTGAAAGACATCCGCGCCGCGGGCGATTTGGCTCTTGCAAACTTCTCTTGTTGCCAGGACGTATTGCGTCGCGTTGATAAGGCTTTCAATGCGTTCTTTGGTCGTGTACAGAACGGTCAGAAGCCAGGCTATCCTCGATTCCGCCCCGTCAGCCGCTATGACAGCATCACCTTCCCCAGTTACGGTGACGGATGCAAAATCCTCGACAACGGCATATTGAGATTGCAAGGCGTAGGCGCTGTTAAAGTCAAGCTGCATCGGCCAATCGAAGGCAGGATCAAAACCGTTACCATCAAGCGCGAGGCCGCAAGATGGTACGCTGTGTTGAGCGTCGAATGTGAGCCGAAACCTTTGCCCACATCGGCCGAAAAAGTCGGTCTTGATGTGGGCCTGACGGCCTTCGCCACTCTGTCGGACGGAACCGAGATTGAAAACCCCAGATACTACAAAGAAGCCCAGGCCAAACTCCGACGAGCGCAGCGTAAGGTTGCTCGCCGTAAACGCGGTAGTAATGGCCGAAAGAAAGCCGTTCGAGACTTGCAGCGCACCCACGCGCATGTGCGTAACCAGCGCGCAGACTTCGCGCATAAGGTGGCGCGAATGCTGGTCACGATGTTTGGCCTGATAGCGGTTGAACAATTGAACATAAAGGGCATGGCCGCAGGAATGCTGGCCAAGTCTGTACATGACGCCGGGTGGGCGTCGTTCATCGCAAAACTCACGTACAAAGCGGCAGAGGCTGGTCGTGAGCTGGTGAAAGTGCCCGCCCATGGGACGTCGCAGCGATGCGTGTGTGGAGCGCCGAATCCGAAGACACTGAGCCAACGTTGGCATTATTGCGCAAGTTGCGGATTGTCGGTTCCACGCGATCATGCGTCTGCTTTAGAAATCCTGAGGCTCGGACTGAGCCTGTTAGGCGGAACGTGGCCCACTTAGGGCGAGCGTGCCTAACGAAGCCGCCTTGCTTTAGCTGGCGGAGTAGTCACTTCAAATAATGCTCGATCTTCGCGGGCCGTCCCTCTTCGTAAACGCGGAAGAAGGCGATGTCCAGGTCGTGGCGCGGAAAGGTGAAGTTGTCGTAATCGCCGCCGAAATACGCGATCTGCTCTTCGGGCGAAAAGACCAGTCGCACGTCGGCGTATCGCTTGAAGCGGTAGAGCCAGTATTCGCCGCCGTTGTAGAGCGTCACGACCTCGCACTTCAAACCGGTCTTCGTCGATTCTTCTTTTTCAATCGCGGCCATCTCGGCCTTGCGGCGCGCGGCGGCTTCTTTGTCCGAGGCTTCGGATTTGACCGCGCCCTGCACACGCTTCGTCACGTCTTCGTAAGAGACCATTACGTCGGCTTCGATGTCTGGGCATTTCAACTCCTCTTCGCGCGTGGGGGCGTAAAAACCATCTTTGACTAGATCGCGTCCGCCCCCCGAAGCTCCTGAAGACAGCTTCGCGACCTGCCCCGCGCCGACATGCTGGTTGGTGAAGACCAGGCCGTCGGCGGAAACGAATGACCCTGTCCCGCCTCCAGCGCCCTCGCTTAAACGCACGGTGGACAGCCGCACGTGATCGAGCCATTCGCGCGAAGGCTCGAACCCGTACTTCTCCTTCCATTGTTTGAGCGGCGGGTTGTCGAACGTCCACATCCCTTCATCGGCGAACCGCGCGGGGGCAAGGATCAAACAAGATGCGATGATGATAATGATGGAAAGTTTTCTCATCGGTCGGCTCCGAATCAGCGCTGCGAGCGGTAGCGAGGGCGCTCCCCAAACAAATCACTTGTGGGAGTAACGCTCGGCGCCGCTCGCGGCGCTGAAAAAAGGATCATCACGCTCCGAAACTATTGATGGCCTGCTGCTCTTTGTCGAAGATTTCCAGTATCTGCGTCAGGTTGGTCACAATAAATAGCCCGCGTAAATTCAGCGGGACTTCGGCCAGCTTCATCACTCCCTCGCAATCGGCGACCAATTTTTGCGATTTCACCAGTTCGCCCAGCGCCGTGCTGTCCATCCGCGAGCAGCCGGCCAGATTGATCACGAACAGGCGGTCGCCCGCCTGCAGCCGCTCGCGCGCGAGTTGCGACAGACGCTCGGGCTGCTGGTCAATGACCGCCTGACCTTGGATTTTGATGATAGTGATTTTGCCGACCTTGCGTTCACTTATTTCCATCTCGTCCTCCGCTCTTCAGCGCACGTCGTATTATTTCTAATCGCTCTGCCTCAGCAACCATCGCTCCTCCAGTAGAACAAAATGTTTCTATTCCCGCATCGAGAGAATCTTTTTTGCACCCAAATCCTTTTTCACGGCTGAGAAGCAACGCCAACCGATTGCCTTTCTTGAAAAGTTCTGGTGAAAGTTGCGCGTGGTCTTTATCTGCGATCCGGCTGTTGAATACTAAATAATGGCCAGCATCGATTCGGTTTTTATGAACCTCCCCTTTCAGGACTTCTACAACTCTGTATTCAACATGTTGGACTGAAGCAAATTGTCCACTCCAGAATCCGGGAGAGGGCTGCAATTCAATAACTTCAGCGACCACGACAACCTCAGCCCTTTCCATCAGCAATGATAAGGACTTTTCATCCTGAAGGGAGACGCTAGGCGCAAAACAGGCGATGCCGAGAATAATAGATAAGGAATTCATTTTGATCTCCAAACGGCGGCTACCCCTGCGGCAACCACCAAAGCTGGTCGCGTAATTCTTCGGCTGTATGTTGGTTCAGCAAATCGAGCAAGCGGTCGCGCACTTCCCATCGCCGTAAACGATTGCTGATTTGAAACTGCGGAATGAGGATGATCCCTGCATGTTGCTTCCCCTGCGATTGCCACTCCTCATGGATCGAGGAGAAATTGCTGGCCGGATCGTTGTAGTTGCACGTAACTACAACGCGCCGTTGTCGCGCAGCTTCCGACAGAATTGCCCAGTCATCCTGTTGCGTCTCTATCGGCAACGCGCGCGCTTCGAGAACATCATAGCCCTGCAAGCGAATCGCTTCTGAAAGTTGGGCCGGGATCATGATGTCGCACAATAACCTCGCAAAGAGCGACGCGGCATCGTCATCGGTCATATAGGCATCATCTCCGGTTTAGGCGCGACCGTTTCATACAGTTCGCGGCTGTGCCGGAGGTCCCGTTCGATCTCGGCGCGATGATTGAGATAGTACTGGATCGCAGACTCGATCTCTTCGCGCTTAAGGATGGGTAGATCTTGTTCAACCTCCGTCACACCCCAACCATCCTTGAAGTAACCGGCGATTTGCTCGACGGTTATCCTTGTGTTCAAGATGCAGGGCAGCCCCGATTGGGCGCCCGCGCGACGCACGATAAACGAGTTTTCGGTGAGCAGGTACCCAGAAAGGTGCGAAGCCAACCGCCGCTGCGTGTCAGAAGTCGCGCGACGCATTGCCAGCGGAGAAATTGTGACCGCGCCTTCTTCAATCGCCGCCAATCCACGCCGCACTAAATCATGCCAGGCGGCTGTCGTCTCTTCGACGCTTGCCGCTATGGCCGCCGCCCATTCTTCAAATTTGGCGGTCACGCTCGATTGGTCAATCATAACGTTTTCACCTCCTCGAGTTGATAATCACCTTAATTATAGCCGAAACTGTCGTCAGTCTCCCTCCGCAATTCGCCCAGAATCAACGCGCTGCGCGCCGCTACCAACGCCCGCCCAGCGCTGAGCTTGGCCGCGCTATGCCGCAGCTCCGAATTGCCCGCATGCATGGAGTCGCCGAAGACTTTCCATTCGCCTTCGGGAATCGCAAACTCCACGGCTTTGGCTTGCGAGTTGAGCAAGACCAACGCCCGCGACCAATCATCGTGTCCGGCGCCGTCCTCGATCAGAAACCCGATGCAGCGTTCCGGGACAGGCAATCCGAGTTGATCGTCGAGGAACTTCACCGCGCCACGCGCTTCGTCCGCGGTCTCCAGGCGGAAGAGCGGATGGGCGCGTCGCAATTCGATCAGGCCGCGATAGTATTCGACCACGTCGTATTGTTCGGCCTTTTCGCGCCAGCGGATCATATTCACCGCATCCGGTTTATCGTAGCTGTTATGGTCGCCGCCTTTAGTCCGCAGAAACTCCTGGCCGCATTGGATGAAAGGGATGCCCTGAGAGGTGAAGATGATCGCCGCCGCGAACTTGTCCATGGCGCGACGGTCGGCGGCGGTGACCGAAGCGTCGTCGGCGGTGCTGATCAGCAAACGGTCCCACAGCGTGTGATTATCGTGGCATTCGACGTAGTTGACGGCTTCGAGCGGCGAGTCGGTGAAATCGTCGACCGCTCCACGGATGCCTTTCTTGACCTCCTCGACGTTGAAGCCGGATTGGATGAAGCCAGTGGCGCGGGCCTCGAAGACGTTGCCTTTCAAAACGTCGCGGAAATGATCGTTGAAGACCGCCCACCCGCCGCCTCGCTGCGCCCCCTTGCCATTGATCTGAATCGGCGTCGGGCCCCCCGCCCAGGGTTCGCCGTAGATCAGCAGATTCGGGTCAATGGCCCGCAGCTCGCGGACGACCTCTCTGACTGTTTCGAGATCGATCAGGCCGAGCAGGTCGAAGCGGAACCCGTCAACCTTGTACTCGTTGACCCAATATTTCACCGAGTCGATGATGTAGCGTCGCGCCATCGGGGCTTCGGTGCGGAACTCGTTGCCCGTGCCCGAACCATTCCAGTAACCGCCGTCGTGCTTCATTCGATAGTAATATCCGGGAACCAAGCCCTCGAAGCTGTAAACGCGATGTTTCGGCGCCGCCTCGAACGTGTGATTGAAGACCACGTCTAGCGTGACGCGGACGCCGTGGCGGTGCAGCGCGTCGATCATCCGCTTCACTTCGGCCACGCGGCGCGCGTCGTAGCGCTCGGTAGCGTACCAGCCGTCGGGCGAATTGTGATGAACGACGTCGTAGCCCCAACCGTAGCGGTCATTCGGTTCGTCGTTGGCGAATTCACTGACAGGCTGTAACTGGACGACGTTGACGCCCATCTCGACCAGATGATCCAGCCCAGTGGCGATGTCGCCGCGGCCGGTCAGACGCGTGTTCGCTTCGGTCAAACCGAGATACTTGCCGCGTCGCTGAATGCCAGAATCGGGATCGATCGTGAAATCTCGGATGTGCGCTTCGTAAATGATCGCTTCCGAAATCGGGAACGCTGGGCGGTCGGCTACGGGCGTCTCGTCGCGGACGACTATGGCGCGCCCGTTGTGCGAGGTAACCGCCCGCGCGTAAGGGTCGATCAGCTCACGCGCGAGGTCGAATCGAGGGTCGCGCCCGCCGGCGCTGTAGGTGTAATAAGTTCCACGCCAATCTCCGAGCAGCATCGTGCTCCACGTCCCGTCCCGGTGGCGCGACATCGTCAGCAGTCGCGGGCGGCCGCCCGACGGCGAGTCGTAAAGCTTCAGAATGACCTTTCCTGCAGTCGGCGCCCACACTCGAAAGGTCGTTTGCTCCGGCGTGTAGATCGCGCCCAGCGGCTCTGTCGAATATATATTGTCCGCCGGGTGGGAGAGCTGATTCGATGTATGCATTTGTTAATTTCGCTCACTCACGCAAAAAAGCCTGAATCTGACAACTCCAGACTCAGGCCGCCAATCCTTGTCTCGATATATTTTGATTGCTGGGGAATAGCGCCGCGGCCATTTCCGACGCGGGCGTATCTTAAATTGCGCGCCGCGACGGATGCAAGCCGCCAACTTCGTGTCTCCATAACGCCTATCAGAACAAGGTCGATGACACGCTTTTCAGGCTCGTCGCCGTCCCGGAAGCCGCCGTCATCAGCGTTCCCGACCAATACAGCGGCGAGGCGGTCGCGTCCTTCATCGAATCTCCGCCCGCTCACAACCGGCGGCGATATCAGGATCGCCAATCGCATTTAAGCGGCGCATCAAAGATTTTGAGGCGTTTCCATTTTCCATATTTCTCCTTCAGAGCTTACCTCGAAGTGAAGCGACCAGTCATATCCAATAAACTATATTTCCGTACGAATTCCTCAATTGCAGAGATTGCTACCTCCTTTAGTGGGTCGCGCGCATGCCGCTGAACTTACTGCGCTTAGTTATTCAACAGGTAGCTGTAGGTAACAGTTATTAGCCTCATTGCGCATCTGGAATAACACTTGCGATAACTTAATCAGCTTCGAGAGCAGCTTTTTGTGGAAGCCTCTCCAACATAGATAGCTTCGAGAGCGGTTTTTATTTGGAAGCCGTTCCAACATAAACAACTTCGAGAGTGTTTTTTTTAGTGGAAGCAGTTCCAATGTTAACTAACCGGAGATTTGAAGGAGGTATGATGTATAAAGCCAAATTTGTGGCGGCTCTTACAATAGCGTTGCTTTGCGCCCTAAGCTTGACTGCCGCGGCGCAATCCAGCAAAGGCGTTGTGGTCGGTACAATTACGGACCCCACCGGGGCCATCGTCACAGGCGCGATGGTGAAGGTCACTAACACGGCCACAAACGTAACGCGCGAGACGGTCTCTTTGAGTGAAGGATCATTTCGGCTGGACGCCGTCGATCCGGGAACATACAAAGTTGAAGCGGCGGCCACTGGCTTCAAGACTACGACGCGCGATCAGGTGGTCGTCGCGGCGGGGCAAACCACGGAAATTTCGTTCAAACTAGAGGTCGGCAGCGCGACCGAAGTCGTAAACGTCACCGCCGACTCCAGTGTGATGCTGCAAACTCAGGACGGCGCGCGCGCCAGCACCATCACTGCGCGACAAATCACCGACCTACCGGTTTCGACGCTCAACCCGGCCGACCTGGTATTCACTCTGCCGGGCGTGTCTAATCCGGGGACCTTAGCCGGCGGATTCGTTCAAGGGAACGAGTTCTCGATCAACGGCCTGCGCCCGCGCGCCAACAGCCAACTGCTCGACGGCACGGAGAACAACGACATCTCGATCGGCGGCCAGGCCTATATACCGAGTCTGCGCGACGGCTTTCAGGAGGTGTCGGTGCTCGGCGCGGATAATTCGGCGGAGTACGGACGCGGCGGCGGCGCGGTCGTCAACCTGATTACCAGGAGCGGGACGAATCGATTTCATGGCTCGGTTTATGACGTCGTCGCGCCCAGCGCGCTCTTCTCCCTGACGAGCGGCCAGAAGCTCAACGACGGACTGACGTCCGTTCCTGTCTCTATTCAAAATCAATATGGTTTCTCGTTCGGCGGCCCGATCAAGAGAGACAAGCTGTTCTTCTTCGGCACGTTTCAAGCTTCTCCGTTTCGCACCAACGGCGGCACGGCTTCGGCCGTCGTGCCAACCCCGGATGGATTCAACATGCTGCGGTCGCTCTTCCCACAAGGTCAGAGCGCGAACCTGGATCGTTATCTGAGCATCGTCGGCAATCTGCGCGGCGCGACCAACGTACAGCAGGTGGCGCTCGGCGACGGCCTCCAGATTAACGGCCTTCCGGTCACGAGCATTCCTTTCGGGACGGTCACTTTCAGCGGAGTTCCGCAACCACTCAATGACTACCAGTGGCTGGCGCGAGTTGATTGGACGCCGTCGTCCAAAGACGCCCTCTCATTCCGTTACGTCTTTGACGACAGCACTCTCGTCAATCAAATCCCGTCGGCGTTTGAGGGCTTCGGGATCGACGTCCCGGGCCGCTCCCAGAACTTCCTCTTCACCCACACGCGCAACTTCTCGCCGACCTGGACCAACGAGTTCCGTTTCGCTTATGGGCGTTTCGTCGCGCTGTTCCAGGCCGGTAACCCGGAGGTGGCGCTCAATGGGCCGATCTTTTCAATCCCCAGTGAGCAGATCACCGACGTCGGGCTGGATCCGACCTTCCCGCAAGGGCGATTCCTGAACAACTACCAGTTTCAGGACACGGTCACCCACACGGTGGGCGATCATACGATTCGCGCGGGCGCCGATCTGGCGCGGCAGTTGTCAAAGGAGCTTGTTCCGTTCAATGATCGCGGCGCCCTGACCTTCTCGGATGGTGGCGGCTTCCCGGCCTTCCGCAACTTCATCGACGGATTCTCCGGGGTGCAGGGCCAGTTCGGCGACAAGGTGTTCGGCAGCCCCGTCGTCTATCCCAACCGCTTTCAGCAAGCTTATTTCGTCAACGATTCGTGGCGCGTGCGCCCGAACCTGACGTTGAATCTTGGCCTCCGCTACGAGAACTACGGCACGCCTGAAAACGTGTTGCCGTTCCCGACCTTCGCTGACTTCGGCGCTCCGATCGACACGCGCGTGAGGCAGAAAGGGGACAACAACAATTTCGCCCCGCGCTTCGGCTTCGCGTACACGCCGCGTTGGGGCGGGCGGTTGTTCGGCCAGGATAAGACCGTGATCCGCGGGGGCTATCAGGTGAGCTACGACACATTCTTCGACAACATCCTGACCAACACGGCGGCCTCTTCGCCCAACGTCTTTGGCGCGACAACTTTTGGAAGCGACGGCGATACTACTCGTGGTTTCTCCAATGCGGGCGTCAACTCTTTGCCGACCACGGGCACGCTCGACCCGCTCGCAACAATTTCCAGCATTGATCCGAAACTCGTCAATCCGCTGACGCAAGTATGGAACCTGGGTGTGCAGCGTGAGCTGCCTGGCAACGTCATACTCGACGTCGCTTATGTCGGCTCGCGCGGAGAGCGTCTGTTCCTCAATCGCGAACTCAATCCGGTTGTTAACGGGGATCGTCTTTTCCCTTCATTCGGCAGCGTCTCGCTGCGCACAAACGTCGGCGATTCCAATTATCACTCGCTGCAAACGCGCGTCGAGCGCGGTCTGAGCAAGGGGTTGCTCTTCCGCTTCGCCTATACTTACTCAAAGGCTATCGACAACGTCAACAGCGAGGTGTTCGTGACCACCGGCGGAAGCAGCCGCGCCTCCGACCCCTTCAATTTGCGGACGGATCGGAGCGTGGCGTCCTTCGACGCGCCGCATCGCATCGTCTGGTCGTTCATTTGGGATTTGCCCGGCCCGAAGAATGGCTTGCTCGGCCGGACGCTCGGCGGATGGTCGCTGACCGGCATCTACAGCCTGCAATCAGGCGCGGTCGAATCTCCATTTGTGAACAACATCGATCTCAACGGCGACGGGAACGCATTTAATGACCGTCCTTCGATCAACAATCCGAACGCGCCTCGGAATTCAGTGGCGATCGTCGACAGCCTTTGCGCCGGACCGTCGCCGACCGGATATTGCGACGCGAACGGAAATCCGATCCAATTGGCGAATGCCCGCTACCTGGTGGACCCGGCGGTGCGGACCAACATCGCCGGCCGCAACACGCTGCGGGCGAACTGGACCAACCGCGCGGACGCGAGTCTCACGAAATCGATCCGCATGCCTTTCGAGGGGCACCGGCTGGATCTGCGCTTCGAGTTCTTCAACATCTTCAACCATGCGAACTACACCTGGGCCATTCCCGGTTCGAGTGATCCGAGCAACGGCGACGTGTTGAATCCCAACTTCAACAACGTCGGCCTCAACGACGGAGGCTTCGGGATCCCGGCCGGCACGGGGCTTCGCGCGGGACGATCCGGACGCATCCAGATCCGTTACGCCTTCTAAATCGATCTTGACTACAGGCGTGACTTGGAGGGGCGGCTTTCGGGCCGCCCTTCGGTTTTATCGGGCGGAGTTAGCTCCTTCTTCTCTAAGCGATCTCTTCCCTGATGAGTTGAAGCTCCGCTTCGGAGTCTTCATGACTGACAGCGGCATGCGCCGGATGGCGCGAATGAGAATCGAAGTGGTCGCCGCTGCTGAGCACGTGAAGCTTGACGTCGAAGACCGACATCGCTCGGCCGAATGCGACTTGTGAGATGTTCGTGTAAGTGAGGTCGTGGCCGTCGACGATGTAGACCGCGCCCGAACCGAGCGTGTGAAACATTCCGTCGCTCTCCACAACGACCGCGGTGTCTTCATCAATGCCGACGCCGAGCATGCGCGGGTTCTGCGCGACAGCCCCGAGCAGGCGTCTGATCCGTCCGCGTTCGGAGAAGTGTTGATCGATGATCATGTTCTTCGCCAGCCCCAACCCCGGCGTCATGTGGAGCGCGTCGCCGACCTTGCTGATTCCGCCGGCGGGACTGCCGACCAGCATCATCTCGCCGAGCGCCGTAGCGCCAGCCGAGGTGCCGCCGATGACCCCGCCTCGCTTGTAAATCTCCTCGATAAGTTCGGAGATCGCGGTGCCTCCCAGTCGGGTCGTGATCTTGAGTTGATCGCCGCCGGTGAAGAAAACCGCCTTGGCGTCGGCCAGCATGTCCAGCCGGGGGTCTTTCGACGTTTCGTCACGGTGATTTATGCCCAGGTGCTTGACCTGCTTCACGCCCATCGAGATGAAGAGCTTCCGGTAGACTTCCCACATCTCGTCGCCGTAATCGGAAGCCAGCGTAGAGATCACCAGCTTGCCGGAACCGATCCGTTCGGCCAGGCGGCTCAAAATAATCTTCGTATCGCGCCTGTCTTCGGCGCCACCGATGACGAAGAGGGTCCCGGCGGGCGGGCGCGTCGCGCTTCTCCCGTTGGCCTTTGTGGAAGTCCCGCCTGCTACCCCTCGGGGCGCTGACTTCCCCCGCCCGTTCTTCTCTCCGTTCTTTTTCGCAGCCTTCTGCTCAGGCTTTTGCGCGTGGTTACGCCGGCCGTTCTTTCCGGCGGCGGTCTTCCGCTCACCCGTATGGTTTCTCGCCATAAAGTATAATTCTCCTCTTGCTGCGCGTCAGGAATTTCTCCATGACGACAAGCTCTCCGTCGCGAATCAATTTTCTTCCCCTGGCGAAGACATGCGTTATTTCGAGAGTCTTGCGGCGCAAGACCAGCGCGTCGGCGTCACAGCCCGGATCCAGCCTCCCCTTCCGATCGAGCTTCAGAACGCGCGCGGTGTTCGCGGTAACGAGCGGCAATACCAGTTCGAGCGGGAAGCCTTGTTTGGCTACGCATACGCAAATCTGATCATGGAGGGCGCGCGGGCTTGAGATCGCCGCGTCAGATGAAAGCGTCAACCGGCTCAGGTCGCCGTTGTCGTCGATGAAGCGCCGCAGTTGTTCGGGCAGGTCTTCCTCCGTCATGTCGATGTCGACGAAGGCGCCGAGCCGGGTGAAGGCGGCGGCTTCGCGCATCAATTCGCGGGATCGGTCGACATGCGTCGGGTAGAGCCATTCAGGCTCCACCGCATGATTCTCGACCAGCGCCCGCAGCGGACTCAAGCGCTTCGGATGATCGCCGACATGAATATGCGTCACTCCGGATTTGCGGCTGAGCATGCCGCCGACGTGTACGTCGCTCACCAGTCTGGCCAGTTCGTCTACGGTCGGTTCGGTCGCCCGGTTGTCCGAGATCGCGATCTCGCCAGCCCCTATAACTTCGTCAATAAAGATCAGATCGTCGCGCAACGATCCTGTGATCGTGGTCGGGGGAACGTTGTAACCGCCCGACCAGATGAAAGCCGTCAGCCCTTCTTCGTCAAGCGCTTTCGCCCTGGCCAGAAGTCCGGGGATCGTCTTTGTCGTCGTGTCGACTCCGAGGCAGCCGACGACGGTCGTGACGCCGGCGATGGCGATCTCGCGCAGAAAGATCTCCGGTGTCTGTGAACTGAAGCCCTCTTCACCGCTCCCGCCCAACAGATGTTCATGCGGATCGATCAACCCCGGAGTGACAACACAATCTCTGGCGTCAACGACTTCGAGATCGAGGCCAGCGGACTCGAGGGCGCGCCTGTCAACTTCGCCGATCTTCTCGATCCGGTCGCCCGCCAACAGGACTGATTGAACCCCGCGCGGTTCGGGCGCGTAAACGAAACCGTTTTCGATCAGTGTGAGCATAGTGGTTGGTGGTTGGCGCCTGGTGGTTGGTGGTTGATCACTTCCTGACCAACC
>DASTMP010000448.1:0-51824 GCA_035714085.1 Blastocatellia bacterium | reverse complement strand
GAAAATCTCGCCTGCGTGCGGTCATGTACTGACATATTCGATAACACGGCGTTAAGCTCCCTTTTCATTAAACATTCTCCCTCCAAACCTCGCAATCTCCCCAAAGGCAGCTTTTTCAGCGGGTCATCTCTGATCAAGTGGAAGTCGAGCGATTTTTCGTCTCACACACCCGCATTTTTCGAGGCTGGAATTGAGCCGAGACTCTACAACCAACATAAGCCAACGTAAGGAGGATATATGGCTACCAACCGCGGAGTGGCTTACATCAAACAAGGCGTGGTCGAAGTACAGTCTATCGACTTTCCCAAAATGGTTGATGCGACCAATGGCAAACAGATCGAGCACGGAGTCATCCTCAAGATCATCTCTACCAACATCTGCGGCTCAGACCAGCACATGGTTCGCGGACGAACCACGGCGCCGCCGGGATTAATCCTCGGACATGAGATTACCGGTGAAGTGATCGAGGCCGGTCGTGACGTGCTCTTCATCAAAAAAGGAGACATTGTCTCCGTCCCGTTCAACATCGCGTGCGGGCGCTGCCGCAATTGCAAGGAGCGTAATACGGGCGTTTGTTTGAATGTCAACAAATCCCGCCCCGGCGCGGCATACGGCTATGTTGATATGGGCGGATGGATCGGCGGCCAGGCGGAATACGTCATGGTTCCCTACGCCGATTTCAACCTGCTCAAATTCCCCGACAAACAACAGGCGATGGCCAAGATCAAGGACCTGACCCTGCTCAGCGATATTTTCCCCACAGGCTACCACGGCGCGGTAACGGCGGGCGTAACCACTGGATCTACAGTCTATGTGGCCGGCGCAGGACCCGTGGGACTCGCGGCGGCGGCGGCGTGCAACCTGCTC
This sequence comes from Blastocatellia bacterium, assembly GCA_035714085.1. Taxonomy (GTDB): domain Bacteria; phylum Acidobacteriota; class Blastocatellia; order RBC074; family RBC074; genus JAJVID01. The sequence goes on along the minus strand of DASTMP010000448.1, from coordinate 50,957 downwards.
GGGGCCGTGGTCGTGATCGTCGGCGACCTGAATCAGGAACGACTCGCACAGGCCAGGAGCTTCGGCTGCGAGACGATTGATCTGACGAAAGACGCCACGCTGGCTGACCAGATCGAGAAGATTCTCGGCGTCCCCGAAGTGGACAGCGCTATTGACTGCGTCGGCTTCGAGGCGCACGGCCATGGCAAGGACGCCAAGACAGAACAACCCGCGACTGTGCTCAACTCGCTGATGGAGATCACGCGCGCGGCGGGTAGCCTGGGCATCCCCGGCCTGTATGTGACGGAGGACCCCGGCGCGAGCGACAAGAACGCCAAGACCGGCACCCTCGGCATCCGCTTTGGGCTGGGCTGGGCCAAGAGTCATAGCTTCTTCACCGGCCAGACTCCCACCATGAGATATAACCGAGAGCTTATGATGGCGATCCTCCATGACAAGGTGCAGATCGCCAAGGCCGTCAACGTCACAGTCATCCCACTCGATCAAGCGCCGCAAGGTTACAAGGACTTTGACAAGGGCGCCGCCAAGAAATTCGTCCTCGATCCCCACGGCATGATCAGAGCTTAATATGAGGTTAGTGGGAGCGATGTCCTGGCAAAGCGGCTGACGCGGATCTGAGAGACGCCTCTGATCGAGTAGTAACCTATGCGAGGCGCAATCATGAAGAAGACCTATCAGGTACAATACAACGAGCATGTCACGCGGCTTTCGTTCGAAGAGGTCATTCTTCGCCGAATTCATGTTCGACAAGGGGTTGGCGCAGGTCGAGCGACCACGCAACATCCGAGCCTGGATCGAGGGCCGACTCTACAAACCGGAATACCCGGCCTACGCGGCCAGCTCTGAAGGAAATGGGAAGGCGCCTCATGCCATCTAAGAACACGAACGGAGAAACTGAACAGGTTCCGCAGATTCTAGACCTGCCCATAGGCACGGGCGCGACGGGATTACGCAAGGAGAGTGATTCCTTAGGGGAGATCGAAGTCCCCGCCGAACACTACTGGGGGGCGCAGACTCAGCGGTCGTTGATACATTTCAGCATCGGCGATGATCGCATGCCGAAAGCCGTTTACCATGCCTATGGCTATGTCAAGAAAGCGGCGGCCCTGGTCAATGCCTCCGACGGGCGGTTGGCGCGCTGGAAAGCCGAACTGATCGCCAGAGTGGCTGACGAAGTCATCGCCGGGCGCCTGGACAGCGAATTCCCGCTCTACGTCTGGCAAACCGGTTCAGGCACGCAGTCAAACATGAATGTTAACGAGGTCATCAGCAATCGGGCAATCCAACTCGTAGGCGCGGAACTCGGCGGCAAGCGCCCGATTCACCCGAATGACGACGTGAATATGAGCCAGTCGTCCAACGACACATTTCCGACGGCCATGCACATCGCAACCACGCTCGAATTCTGCGATCGCCTGATCCCGGCGGTGACTGCCATGACAGACGCCATTAAGACGAAAGCGCGCGAGTGGGTGGATGTCATTAAGATCGGGCGCACGCACCTTCAGGACGCGACGCCGCTGACGGTGGGTCAGGAATGGTCCGGCTACGCCGCGCAGCTTGAGGACGCGCTTGCGTTGGTCCGGCAATCCCTCCAAGGACTGTATCGTTTGGCCATGGGGGGCACTGCGGTCGGGACCGGTCTTAACGCCCCGCCCGACTTCGGCGAAAAGGTTGCGGCCGAGATCGCCAGGCTCACCGGACGACCCTTCGTCACTGCTCCCAACAAATTCGCGGCCCAGGGCTCCTTGGATGCCATGGTGGCGGCGAGCTCAGCCTTACGGTCATTGGCGGTTGCGCTGATGAAAATCGCCAATGATCTGCGATGGCTTGGTTCGGGACCGCGGGCGGGGATACATGAGTTAAATCTGCCGGATAACGAGCCGGGCAGCTCCATTATGCCCGGGAAGGTCAACCCGACCCAGGAAGAAGCTATGGTGATGGTCTGCATTCAAGTAATTGGAGAGGACAACGCCGTCGCTTTCGCCGGCTCCCAGGGGAACTTCGAATTGAACACGATGCGGCCGATCATCATCAACAACGTGTTGCATGCCGCGCGCATTCTCGGCGACGCGTGCGTCAAGCACCGTGAACACAGCATCGAGGGAATTACGCTCGACCGGAGCCGGATCGAGAAATTTGTGACTGAATCGCTCATGCTGGTGACCGCGCTCGGCCCCGTCATCGGCTATGACAAGGCTTCTGCGATTGCTCACCAGGCGTTGGACCAGAATATGACACTGCGCGACGCCGCAGTGAACGGAGGCTTCGTCAGCGCGGAGGAGTTCGACCGTATCGTTGATCCAACGAGAATGATCGGGAACCCGCGGCGTGACCTCGGAATGCCTTGATCCGCCAGCCCAACCACGGCGCCAAACGTGAAATAAGGCGCCTTTGCGATAACTACTCGACCCTGTCTGCGCACTAACGGACAGACAGGCGAGAGGAAAAGTCGTTAAGGTAAAACTGGCCGTCAAACGCGCGACTCGATGCAATGGCCTGTTTTGATTTGTAACTGCCGCGGCCGCGTAGCGACGAAGAGAGCCACAGCAATTGCTTTGATTTAGAAACTTGAAGGTTTTTTTTATGATCACGCTTAACGATGCAAGAAGCGTTATTGCCGCGGCCGAGAAGAAGGCGGCGGAAATTGGCCAACCCATGAACATAGCGGTCGCCGACGCCGGAGGAAATCTGGTCGCTCACGTGCGGATGGACGGGGCTTGGATCGGCAGCATTGATATTTCCATCAACAAGGCCTTCACCTCGCGCGCTTTTGATATCGCCACGAAAGACCTGGCGCCTAATGCCCAGCCGGGCGGCCAATTTTACGGGATTCATGCGTCCAACGGCGGACGGGTCATGATCTTTGCGGGCGGCATTCCGCTCAAACGAGCCGGCAAAATAGTTGGCGCTATCGGCGTGAGTGGCGGTTCAGGCGAACAGGACCAGGCTGTAGCGGAGGCGGGCGCCGCAGCCTTTAAATGAATATAGGGTTTATCGCCCCCGGACATGTGGTCAGGCATGGCTCGGATCCTCGTCGCCGCAGAAGAAGTCGCGGTCCCAATGCCTATGGCCAGACTTGCGCATGACCGATTCATGGCCGCATTGGCCCGGTGGCTGGGCGATGCCGATTGGGCTGCGATCGCTCGCGGATCATACCGAAACGCGGGCTCTGAATTCGTTGGAAAGATATATCTCACCTCACATGCGCGCTTGGGTAAACGTTTTGTGATTTACAGATTTGGCGCGAATTGTTTACTCGCGCCCTGTGACAGCGCCCCCGGCGCCGTTAAACAACTCGCAACGCGCCTCCTTACTTCCGCCACAGCGCATATTTAAGTAAGCAATCACTATTTCGTTTCGTCCTCGACAAATGATCCGATCCGTCCATTACTTACGTGATGAGACGCGATAATATGTGATCATCCAGACAAGCTTTAGCGGAGTAGCGCGAACAGCTTCAAGGTAAAGAGGTTCACTGTGCCCTGACAACAAAACGCGAGGTGTCTCGAAATGAGATGGTCCATTGAAAAAAAGATTATGGCGGGCGCCGGCCTGGTGTTGGCGATTCTGCTCATCAACGCTTTGATCTCGTACCGCGCCACACGCAGGCTGATCGACAACGAGCGACTGGTTGCGCACGCGTACGAGGTTCTTGATGAACTTGAAGACGTCCTGGCCACAATGGATGACGCTGAGACCGGAGAGCGCGGCTACCTCCTCACCGGAGAGAAATCGTATCTCGAACCTTACCAATCGGCTGTTAGCGCGATCCATACACGCGTCGAGAAACTCGCGCAAATGACTGCGGACGACTCATACCAGCAGTCGCATATCCCTGCGCTTCAGCGCGACATCGCCGACAGACTCGATAACCTCAAAAACCAAATAGACTGGAGAAAGAGCGGCCACGCTGAAGGCGCGAGGGAAGTCGCCCTGGCGGGCGCCGGGAAACGCCAGATGGATGACCTCCGCCAGGATATCGCCGGAATGGAAGGCGAGGAGAATGATCTGTTGAAGCGGCGGTCTGATGAGTCGAAAGCGAGTGGCCGTAACGCGTTCCTCACAGATTTTGTCGCCAACCTGATCGCTTGCGCGCTCCTGTCGTCAGTCTCTTACGTCGTCGTTAGCGACGTCAACGCTCGCAAGCGCGCCGAAGAGGCGTTGCGCCAGCAGCGCGAATGGTTACAGGTGACGCTCTCCAGCATTGGCGACGCGGTCATTGCCAGCGACACGAATGGCGCCGTCACATTCCTGAACCCAGTCGCCGAATCTCTGACCAGATGGAAGCAGGAAGAGGCTCAAGGGCGACAGCTCCGGGAAGTCTTTAACATCGTGAACGAGCAGACGCGCCAAACGGTCGATAATCCGGCGCTTCGGGCGATGCGAGAAGGCTCGATTGTCGGCCTGGCGAACCATACTACGCTGATCGCGCAGGACGGGACTGAAACGCCGATTGACGACAGCGGAGCGCCCATCAAAGGCGCTGAGGGAAAGATAATTGGCGCGGTTCTGATCTTCCGCGATATTACCGAGCGCAAGTTGGTTGAGGAGGAGCGATCCAAGTTGCTCGCAAGCGAGCGCGCCGCGCGTGAAAAGGCCGAGGCGGCCAACCGTTCAAAGGACGAGTTCGTCGCCATGATCTCGCACGAAATTCGCTCGCCGCTCAACTCCATCCTGGGTTGGGCGCAGATGCTGCGCAAAGGCAAGTTTGATCAGGCGGAAACTGAGCGCGCCGTCGAAATCATTGAGCGCAGCGCCAAGTCGCAGTCGCAACTCATCGAGGACCTTCTGGACATCTCGCGAGTCATCACCGGCAAGCTGACTCTTAACGTTCGTTCGGTGGAGCTTGCGCAGATCATCGAGGCCGCCATGGATTCTATTCGTCCTGCCGCCGACGCCAAGGCTATTCAACTCCAGGCGCGCATCGAGTCGAGGAGCAGTCTGGTCTCAGGCGACCCGAACCGCTTGCAACAGGTCGTCTGGAACCTGCTTTCAAACGCGGTTAAATTCACTCCAAAACACGGGCGCGTCGAGGTGAGTTTGGAGCGCGTCGATTCTCAGCTTCAGCTCAAGGTGAGAGATTCAGGCGTGGGAATTAACCCCGAATTTCTCCCCTTCGTCTTCGACCGCTTCAGCCAGGCCAACACCACCAGCGAACGGAAGTTTGGCGGGCTTGGGTTGGGTTTGGCGATCGTGCGCCATTTGGTGGAGTTGCACGGCGGGACGGCGCAAGCAGACAGCCCGGGCGAGGGTCAGGGGGCGACGTTTACAGTGACGCTTCCGGTCAAGGCAGTTCGCGATGAGACAAGTGAGATCGAGCGCGCTGCCCCAGCCGCCAGGCACGCCGGTTCCCTCGCTGACGCGATTACGTTGGACGGCCTGCGGGTAATGATTGTTGACGACGAGGCTGAAACGCGCGACTTGCTGACGGCGATGTTGACGCGACGTGGGGCTGAGGTAAAGGCCTGCGCCTCCGCCGCAGAGGCGTTAGAGGAGATAGAGCAGTGGCGACCCCTTGTATTGGTGTCTGACATTGGGATGCCGGATGAAGACGGTTATGCTCTAATCGGTAAACTGAGAGCGTTGGGGGCGAAGCGAGGAGGGGACGTCCCCGCGGTGGCGCTGACGGCGTATGCAAGAAGTGAGGATAGGATGCGCGCGCTGGCGTCCGGTTTCCAGATGCATGTGCCCAAGCCGATCGAAGCGGGCGAATTGATCGTGGTCATTGCCAGCCTTGCCGGACGTCTGGGCAAAGATGTAAAGGGATAAGCGCCGGCGCATAAACGAACGGAGGGCGGCTGACCGCACGGCAAGGCGCCGAAGTTGAAATGACGAGTCTTTCCGCGCGAAATCACGAGATATCAATATTCCGCAATTGGCGATACGCCATCGGCTGGCTGCTGGCCGCCGCCGGAATGATCTGGGTGTTGCGCGACATCCACCTGTCGAAACTGGCCGGCCAACTGGCCGGCATCGACTGGCGCTGGGTCGCGCTCGCGATGGTTTGCGACTTGCTAGCTTACTTGGTTCAAGCCGTGCGCTGGCAATTGCTCCTGGAGCCGGTCGGAAGGGTCAGTTTGTTGGAAGCCACGCAGGCCATCTACGCCGGACTGTTCACCAACGTAGTCCTGCCGATGCGGCCCGGTGAATTTGCGCGTAGCTATCTGGCTTCGCGGTGGATGGGGGCGAGCTTTGTCGCGATCCTTCCTTCTATCATCCTGGAGCGGTTGTTCGACGGCGTATGGATTGCGATGGGCATCGGCCTGGCGGCGATCTTCGCGCCATTGCCGGAAAACTTGATCGAAGCCGGAGAAATGTTCGGCGTCATCATCGCGCTGATCGTCGCGTTGTTCATCTACCTCGTCCTTCGCCGGCCACGTCCACGGCGGAGCGGGCGACCGGCGAACCGCGGCCTGCTGAAGTGGAAACCGCTGCGCGCGGGCGCCGCATTGCTCACACGATTGAGCGAAGGATTGCGCGAGACGAGTCGAACAAAAGAGTTTTACCTGGCGTTCGCGCTTTCGCTGCCCTTTCTGGCGCTGCAAGCGATCACTCTGTGGTTGATCATGCTGGGTTACGGCTTGCGACTCTCATTATGGGTCGGGGTAGCGGTCTATGTGATCGTAGGCCTGGGCACGTCGATTCCTAACACGCCTGCCAACGTCGGTTCGTATCAGTTCTTCACCGTCCTTGGGCTGACGCTGTTCGGGGTAGACAAGACGTCGGCCACCGGGTTTTCCCTGGTCGTCTTCGCGCTGCTCCAACTGCCGCTGCTGGTCATCGGTTTCCTGGCGCTCAGCCGGAGCGGGCTGAGTCTGGCGGCGATCCGCGATGAGTTACAACGACCGAAGTAAGGAATTTTGATTCAAGCGCGCGCTTCAGAATTTATTGCCAACCGCGCGTCAGAAAATCGCTCATCGTCAACGCAATTAATATGCCCAGCCAGAACAGTCCTGCTCCCACCACGACCTTCATCAGCCGGCGACTATAACGCAAGTGCATGAAAATGAGCGCGACCAGAGACGCTTTGACGAAAGCTATCACCACCGCCACCACCGCATTCATCTTTCCCATGTCAATAAACGACACTGCGCACGTCGTGGCGGTCAAGGCCAGCAGCGCGAAGAGGACCTTCGCATAGACTTTGATTGGGACAATTATTTCCGGCATAGCTCCAATCTCTCATCGCAGATGCCGCCCGATCAGGTAGAGCAGCGGATAAAGAAAAATCCAGATGATGTCCACGAAATGCCAGTAGAGTCCCGATATCTCCACCGGGCTGTGATACTCCGGCGTGAACCTCCCGCGCCGCGCCATCACAATCAAAACGGCCAACAACCCGCAACCGACGATCATATGCATCGCGTGCAATCCGGTCATCGCGAAATAGAGGGTGAAATACATCTTCGCCTGCTCCGTGTAAGGCGCGGGGAACGCGAACGACGGGCCGGGGACGTGATGCTCGACGTACTTCTGGTAATACTCGTAAAACTTGATGGCGAGAAACACGAGGCCCAGCGCGATGGTCAGCGCCAATCCCCAGACGAGCAGCCGCCGCCGCCCCGTTTGCGATCCGAAGACCGCGACCACCATCGTGAAGCTGCTCAACAGCAGCACCGCCGTGTTGAGCGTGCCGAGCTTGATGTCCAACGCCTGGCTGGCCATCGCGAACGCCGCCGGGTACATCGCGCGGTAGACGACGTAGGATGCGAATAGGCCGCCGAAGAACATTATCTCGGTGACCAGGAAAACCCACATGCCCATCGTCGCCGCGTCGCGTTGCTGCTCGGCGTTGTCGAATTGATGCGCGAACGCTGCGCCGCGAGCGTCTTGATCCACGGCTAAAGTTTCAGCCACTATTCATTCTCCTACATCGAGACCGCAAACATTTGGACAGGATTAACAGGATTTTTCAGGATGGGGCGACATCGGATCGTTGTTTTGAGCGCCAATCCTGATCAATCCTGTTAATCCTGTCTACTTCTTCTCTCCCAATATCATCTGACTTGATTCGGATAACTCCGCGCGCTTACGCTCTCCCGCGCTCACTGCGGCTTTGTAAATGCGGTCTTCGTCATTCAACCTGGCGACCAGCTCCGGCTGGCCGGAGATGTCATAAGCGTCCCAGGTCACGACGGGCGGCTCTAAAAAATTCTCCGTCGGCGGCGGCGAAGGCGTATGCCATTCCAGCCCCGTCGCCGGCCACGGATTCGCGCCGGCTTTTTCCCCATAGCGCATTGACCATGCCAGGTAGATCATCGGCAGGACGTAACCGACGCCCAATATTGACGCGCCCGCCGACGACATCACATTCAACACCTGGAATTCATCGGGATAAGCGTGATAACGACGGGGCATTCCCAGATAGCCCAACACGAATTGTGGAAAGAAGGTTAGATTGAATCCGACGAAGACGATCAACGCCGCCAGCTTGCCCCAGCCTTCCGGGTACATCCGCCCCGAAATCTTCGGCCACCAGTAATGGATGCCGCCCAGATAACCCATCACCGCGCCGCCGACCATAATGTAGTGGAAGTGCGCGATCACGAAGTAGGTGTCGGTCACGTGAATGTCTATGCCGAGCGCCGCCACGAACAATCCGGTCAGCCCGCCGATCGTGAACAACCCGATGAATCCGAAAGCGTATAGCATCGGCGTCTGGAGCGAGACCGATGATTTGTATAGCGTCGCCGTCCAGTTGAAAACCTTCACCGCCGAAGGGATCGCCACCGCGTAGCTCAGGAGCGAGAAGATCAATCCGGCGAAGATTGACTGGCCGCTGGTAAACATGTGATGGCCCCACACCAGGAATCCGAAGACCGCGATGGCCACGCTCGCCGCCGCCACGAACTTATATCCGTATATCTCTTTGCGCGTAAATGTCGCCACCAACTCGCTGATCACACCCATCGCGGGCAGGATCATGATGTAGACCGCCGGATGCGAGTAGAACCAGAAGAGGTGCTGGAAGAGAATCGGGTCGCCGCCATAAGCCGGGTCGAAGACGCCCAGATGCAGCAGGCGCTCGCCCGCCACCAGCGCCAGGGTGATCGCCACTATGGGGGTGCCCAGGACCTGAATCAGGCTCGTCGCGTAAAGTGACCATATGAAGAGCGGCAGGCGGAACCAGGTCATCCCGGCGGCGCGCATAGAATGGATCGTGATGATGAAATTCAGCCCGGTCAGGATTGAAGAAAACCCGGCGATGAAAATAGCGGTCACGGCCATCGCGACGTTCGTGTTCGAGAAATTGGAGCTGTACGGCGGATAGAAGGTCCACCCCGTGTCCACGCCTCCGTTGACCACCGCGTAGAGCATGCACAGCCCGCCGATGTTGAATAAATACCAGCTCAACAGGTTCAATCGCGGGAAGGCCACGTCGCGCGCGCCGACCATCATCGGCACGAAAAAATTTCCGAGCACGGTGGGGATCGAAGGGATCAGAAAGAAGAAGACCATGATGATCCCGTGCATCGAAAACATCTTGTTGTATGTCTCGGACGAGATCAGGTCGCCCGGCGGCGTCATCAGGTCCAACCGGATCAGCAGCGCGAAGAAGCCTCCGAGAAAGAAGAAAAGCGTGATCGAGACCAGATAGAGCAGCCCGATGCGCTTGTGATCGGTGGTAAACAGCCACGACTTCCAGCCGTAATCGACGTTCAAATAGTCTTCGTAATGCTCGGGTTCTGGCGCTACTGCGTTCATATGATTTCTCGGAGAAAGAGTTTCGTAGCCCCGCCTTCAGGCGGGACGACGAACGCTCATTATTTCAAGGCGTTCCGCGCGCTGGCGTCGAGCCAGTTGGCGCCGCCCCTTTCGGCCTTGGCGATTGGAGCGCCGTTCCTTGTTGCTGCCCTCCTATTGATTTGATGTAGGCGATGAGTTGCGACACCTGCTCTTCGCTTACCTGCCCCGTGAAGTTGGGCATGATCGGTTCATAGCCCGCCACGATCTTCGCAGTCGGGTTGAGGATGGATTCGCGAATGTAGCTTTCGTCGACGGTGACCTTCTGTCCGCCCTGCAATTCGACCTGTTTACCGAAGAGGCCTTCGAGCGCTGGGCAGCGTCCCGCGCCATCGGCCTTGTGGCAGGTGTTGCAGGCCAGTTGCTGAAAGAGCTTCTGCCCTGACGACGCCATTGATTCTCCGGCCACGCCGCCGCCGAGCCACGCCTGAAAATCCTGAGGCTGCATTACTTCGACCCAGCCGCCCATCCCCGAATGGTTCGCCCCGCAATATTCGGCGCAGAAGAGGCGATATCGACCTACTTTTGTCGGCTCGAACCAAACGACCCGGTACCGCCCCTGGCCGGGCAGCACGTCGGCTTTGACGCGGAACGCGGGCACGAAGAAACTGTGAATCACGTCCTCACTCGTCATGGTCAGCTTGACGCGGCTCCCGACTGGCACGTGCAATCCGTTGATCTCGCGCTGGCCGCCCACATGCTGGAACCTCCACATCCACTGCTTGGCCGTGACATAAATTTCCATCGTCTCTTTCGGCGCGCTGTAGATGGTGTAATACAGGCTCGCGCCCCAGACGAAGATCACCATGCAGATCAGGAACGGAATGGCGATCCAGGCCACTTCAAGCGGGAACGACGAAACGGTCTTAGGCGGAATCTCTCCAGGCGAGCGGCGGCGGTATTTGACCGCAAAATATATTTCCAGCCCGGCGATCAACATGGCGAAGAAGATTGAGATACCTACCAGCGTGAAAAAGAGCGCGTCGACGTCGCCCGCGAAACTCGATGCGCGTTCGGGCAGGAATGGAATGAAGAGCGCGCCGAGCGTGAGGAAGCAGTAATTCGTGGGCTTCACGCCCCCCCTTCCGCTCTTCGCTTTACGGCTCAACGCGAACAACAACGCGACCATGCCGAGCGCCGTCACGACGCCGCCCAGCCGCAGCGACTTCATCACCGCCGCGCTATATTTGCCCGTTTTCGGATCGTACTGGTAACAGAGCAGCAAGACCTGATCCACCGGCGTCCCGATCCTCTCCTCGGCCGCTTCGATCAATCCGAGGCGCAGGTCACGCGGCGCGTACTCAATGCCGTAAAAGTAACGCGCGACTCTCCCACCCGGCGTCAGAATGACCACGCCCGAAGCGTGCGCGTACTGATTGAGCATCGGGTCATAGGCGTAGCGGAACCCGACCGCCCGAGTCAGCGCGTCAATCGGCTTCGGATCGCCGGTCAGGAAATGCCAGCCCGCCGCCGCGCCCGCGCGCCCGTAATCGCGCACGTAATTCTCTTTCTTCGCCGCGGCCAATTCCGAAGTCTCACGCGGATTGAAACTGACGGCGATGACCTCGAACTCTCTGCCTGCGTCGAAGGAGAGCGCCTTTAAGCTGCCGGCCAATCCGTTCAACGCCTGGTTGCAGAGCATCGGGCACTGGTAATAGACGAGCGCGAGGATGACCGGCTTGCGGTTGATGTAATCGCCGAGCCTGACTGTCTTCCCGTTTTCGTCGCGGAAGGCGAGCTCTAGCGGAACCTGTTCATCGAGCCGCTGATCGAATCCGATGTCGCTCGGCTTGATGGGCCGCGAAGGCTGAGCCGCCGCGGCGGCGGCGAGTACCGCCAGACAGACGATCGTTTTGATAATTAGCGGTCTCATCGCTTCTTCTCCGCGACCTGCGCCGCGGCGCCCTGCGGCGCCCTCGGCGGCGTTACCGGCAACCCTCTCTGCTCGATCAATTTCTTCGCCTGTTCAATCGGGATGCGGATGACGCCGTTCTGTTGATCGATCCAGCCGTAACTGTCGAGCATCTGATCTTCCTGCTTGCGGAACCGATTGATGTCTTCCGCCGGCGAACCGACGCTGCCGGGCGCGCCCTGCAATCGCGGTTGGGGCGGCAGCCTGACTCCCGTCGCGAGCGGCGACGGGGGCGGCGCCTCACGCGCCTTGCGCGCATCGAAGTAGCTAAGCAGTCCCGCCATCAACAGCGCGCTGGCCACCACCGCCACGAACAAGCCGGTAAGAAATTTCACGACGCCGGGAATGTTGACGGTATTCGGCTCGTGAAGAGCCTCAGCGCCGTTCGCATCGTGATCGCCGGTCATTTCGTTTCGATCATTGTGAATAATCGTGTCGCTCAACTCTCACTACCTGCGGTCAATTGAATACTGCTCGCCCTCGCCGATCGCGTCGGCCAGATGCGGGTCGCGCAGCGGCAGCATCGGTCTCGCTTTCAATTCGCGGATGAACAGCGCCAGCCACACGCCGCAAAGCCCGACGACCGTGACCGGATCGAACCAATCAATCATCAGGCCCTGGCGGCGGAACTCCGGCGCGACCAGCCAGAAGAGGTCTATCACCCTCATCACGATCACCAATCCAGCGACCGCCGCCAGCGACCGCGCGCGCCGCTTCAAATCACTTGAGAGCAGCAGCGCGAACGGCAGCGCGAAATGCAACACGATCAACAGTACGCCGATCCATCGCCAACTGCTCTGCATCCGCGGCAGGTAAAACGTGATCTCCTGCGGCAGATTCCCTGCCCAGATGATCAGCAGTTGCGAGAACGCCAGATACGCCCAGATCATCACAAACGCGAGCAGCAACTTCCCGAGGTCGTGGAAATGCCTCGCCTGGAAGACGCGCGCCATCGGCTCTCGCGTCGAGAGCAGGGCCGCGACGAGGATCACGAACGCCATCGCCGAGAGCGCCTGGCCGCCGATGATCAGCAGCCCGAAGATCGTCGAGTACCATTCCGGATTGAGCGACATCAGCCAATCGTACGTCGCGAAGGTGATAGTCACGGCGTAAATCACCAGCCCCGGCCCGCTCAATCGCCGCAACCGCTTCAACCATCCCAGAGCGGCGCCGCGATCCTCTTCCCGCGACCATCGGTCGAGCATTTGAGCCATCGCCAGCCAGACCGCGAAATAGATGATCGCGCGGACGATGAAGAACGGGATGTTCAAATACTCCGTTCGAAAATCCAGTCCCTCGGCGGCCGCCTGCGCCGGGCGCGCCCACACGTATAGCGCGCGCACGCCAAGCGCGACGGGCAGAAATCCCACCGCCAGCCAGGGCAGCGTCCGCATCGCCGCTTCGAGGATGCGCCGGATCACCACGCCCCAATCGCCGCCCGTCAAATACTGCAACATCAAAATCGCCATGCTCCCGAGCGCCAGTCCGAGAGTGAACAGATAGGCGTACAGGTACGATTGCAGAAACCGCGCCGGGCGGGAGATCGCTCCCACGACGCATAGGACCAGCCCAACGGCGCCGACGATCAGCGCGCGTTGTTGAATGCGCCCGGCGGCGGTCGGCGCGATGTAAAGCTGTTGCGCGTCGATCACTGCTTTTGCCCTCCCGATTGAAGCTTGGCGCGGTCTTCCGGCGGCGCGTCGTTGATCGTCGCGTGCTGGCTCAATTGCAGCGCGCGGATGTAAGCGGTGACGGCCCAGCGGTCGTCCGGCGCTACCTTGTCGGCGTAACTCGGCATCGCGCCGAAGCCGTTGGTCATCACGTCGTAAAAATGCCCGACCGGCGCCTGGCGCAACCGATCAATGTGGTACGAAGGCGGCGCGCGAAACCCGCGCTGAACGACCATCCCGTTGCCGTAACCCAATCGCCCGTGACACGGCGAGCAGTAGATGTCGAACCGTTCCTGGCCGCGATCCATTGTCCGCCGCGTGAGCGCGAACGGCAGCGTCGTCATCTTAGACAAATCAGCCATCGGCGAAGTAGCTTTGCCTTCCGGGCTGTACGCCACGGTTCCGTCAACGAGCTGTCGCGCCGATTTCCCGTCGCTGAAGAAACGGCTCGGCGCCAGCGGTTTGTATTTCGGCTGATCCTGCATATCCCGACGGCACGCGGCGGCGAACAAGACCAGGGCTATCGCCACGGAGACACAGAGACGCAGAGACGGGGAGACAAGGCGAAGGGGCGAAGGGGCGAAGGAGCGAAGGAGCGAAGGCATTATCTCTCTGGCGCCCTGTCTCTTCCCCCGTCGCCCCGTCGCCCCGTCGCGCAGTCCCTGAGTTTCTGCGCCTCTGTGGCTTTGATTAATTCTCGACATCGCTCACCTCGCGCGGCGACAGGCTCTCCAGAAAATCTCGCGTCGCCGCGCGGTCGAATCGCGGATCGCTCTCCTCGATGCAGAGGAAGAAACGATCCTGCGACGCCAGCGCGAAACGCGGGACGTTGAAGACCGGATGATAAGGGTGCGGCAATCCATTCAGCGCCAGCATTCCCAACACAGCCGACAACGCCGCCAACAGCACCGTCAATTCAAAAGTCACCGGAATGAACATCGGCCAACTGTTCAAAGGTTTCCCGCCGATGTTGACCGGCCAGTAGATGGCCGCGATCCAGTACTGCAATAAAAATCCGCCCAGGCATCCGATCAGGCCTCCCAGCAACACGATCAGCGGAACCCGCGTGCGATGGAAATGCAGTTCTTCGGCCAGTCCTTCGACGGGGAACGGAGTGTAGGTGTCCATTCGCCGGTAGCCTTCCGCGTAAGCGCGCCGCGTCGCCGCGACAATCGCCGTCGGGCTGTCGAATTCGGCCATCAGGCCGTAATAACGCGGTCTGCGAATCTTCACGACAGCGCCTCCTCCTTGACCTCGGCCTGCGGCAACAGAGTGCGCACCTCGGAGATGGAGATCGCCGGCAGGAAGCGCACGAACAGGAACATCAGCGCGACGAAGAAGCCGATCGTTCCCGTGAAGACAGCGTAATCCCAAACCGTCGCCGCGTATTGCCCCCACGCCGAGGGCATAAAATCGCGGCTCAGGCTGGTGATCACGATCATGTATCGCTCGATCCACATCCCGGCGTTGACCGCCAGCGAGACCAGGAACAACGCCGCCGGGCTGCGCCTGACGCGCCTCGACCAGAGCAGTTGCGGGACGACGACGTTGAGCAACATCACGCTCCAAAAGACCATCCAGTAAGGCCCGAGAATTCGATTGGTGGTCATAAACCACTCGAACTTGCCCTTGCTGTACCAGGAGAGAAAAATCTCGGCCATATAGCCGTAAGCGACGATCAGTCCAGTGGCCAGCATCACCTTGCCGCAATTGTCCAGGTGACGCAGCGTGATGAAATCTTCGAGGCCGTAAAACTTGCGCAGCGGAATGGCGATTGTCAGCACCATCGCGAAGCCCGAAAAGATCGCGCCCGCTACGAAGTACGGCGGAAAGATGGTCGAACGCCAGCCGGGCAAAATCGAGATCGTGAAGTCGAAGCTGACCACCGTGTGAACTGAAACCACGAGCGGCGTCGCCAATCCCGCCAGCAGCAGATAAGCCATCTCGTAGCGCTTCCAATGCCTCGCCGAACCGCGCCAGCCCATCGCCAGGATTCCGTAAATGCCGCGCCCCGCGCGAGAGCGCGCCCGGTCGCGCAGCGTCGCCATATCGGGAATCAATCCGACGAACCAGAAGAGCAGCGAAACCGTGAAGTAGGTCGAAACCGCGAAGACGTCCCACACCAGTGGGCTGCGGAATTGCGGCTGCACATTCATGATGTTCGGATAGGGAAAGAGCCAGTAAAACAGCCACGGTCGGCCCAGGTGCAGCAGCGGGAACATCGCCGCGCAAGCCACGGCGAAGAGCGTCATCGCCTCGGCGAAGCGGTTGATCGAGGTGCGCCACTTCTGATTAAGCAACAGCAGGATCGCCGAGATCAGCGTGCCCGCGTGCCCAATCCCTATCCACCAGACGAAATTGACGATGGCGAATCCCCACGCCACCGGGATGTCAATGCCCCAGATGCCCACGCCTCTGATCAGCAGATAGCCGACGGCGATGCCGAGCAATATCACGAAGAGGAACGAGATCGCGAAGCCCGCGAACCAGCCGGGCGGCGTGCGGCGCGTCAAAACAATCGAGCTGATCTTGTCGGTGACCGACGCGAAGCTGTGCCCGGGGCCGATCACCGGCGGAAGGTCCGGTTCGCGGTTGACGACTCTTGGGGGCAATTGATCCGTAGTCATCGGGGCCATCGGCTCAGGTCTCCTTCTTCTCGGAAAATCTCTGGGAGCGCCGCCCATCCTTGCCTGCCCTCCCAGGGGCGCGTTTTTATTTTTTCCGGGCGTCGCCACGGGACATGTACAGTTCCTCTGATTCGATTTCAGGGTTCGGGTTGCGCACCGCCGCCAGATAGGTCGTGCGCGGGCGCGTGTTGAGTTCGGCGAGCAACGCATAATTGCGCGGCTCTTGTTTGAGCTTCGCCACTCGGCTCTGCGGATCGTTAATGTCGCCGAAGACGATGGCCTCGGCGGGACAGGACTGCTGGCAGGCCGTCTTAATGTCGCCGTCCCGCACCTTGCGCTCTTCCTTCTCCGCGGCGATCTTCGCTTCCTGGATGCGTTGCACGCAGTAGGTGCATTTCTCCATCACGCCGCGCGAACGCACCGTCACGTCGGGATTACGCTGCATCTTCAATTGCGGCGTAGTCCAATCCTGATAGAGGAAAAAGTTGAAACGGCGCACCTTGTACGGGCAGTTGTTCGAACAATAGCGCGTGCCGACGCAGCGGTTGTAGACCTGATCGTTCAAGCCCTCGGAGCTGTGCACTGTCGCGACCACCGGGCAAACCAATTCGCACGGCGCTTTCTCGCAATGCATGCAGGGGACTGGTTGAAAGTATGTTTCGGGATGGTCGAGCGCGCCCGCGAAATAACGATCAATGCGCAGCCAGTGCATCTCGCGCCCATGCATCACCTGCTCCTTGCCGACGACGGGGATGTTGTTTTCGGATTGGCAGGCGACGACGCAGGCGTTGCAGCCGACGCAGGCGTTCAAATCAATAGCCATGCCCCAGGCGTAACCGGTGTACGGCCATTCGGGATAGAGCGAGGTGTCCGGCGGCGGATTTTCTTCGCGCGCAAAGTTCGGACGCTGGAGGAATTCGTCGAGCGTGGCCGATCGCGCCAGGTCGCGCCCTTCCATTGTGTAATGAAGCTGTGTTGTGGCCAGCGGCTGGCGCTGGCCGGTCTTGCGGATCGTCAAGCCCTCGTCGAACCACGGCGCGTCGGAAGTGCGGATCGCATAGGCGTTGAACCCAAGCCCCGCGCCGACGCTGCCGCCGCGCGCGCGACCGTAGCCGAGATGAACCGTCGCGCAGCCGTCGGCATGACCGGGGGTGATCCAGATGGGCGCGAGCAACTTGCGCCCTTTGTATTGCAATTCGACGACATCCACCAGCGCCTGACCGTGCTCGCCGCCGCGCCATGGAATCTCATAACTCAGGCCGAACCGTTCAGCCGTCGCGGGACTGATCTCGATTGCGTTGCCCCAGGCGAGTTTCGTCAGAGGCTTGGGCAACTCCTGCAGCCAGCCGTTGTGCGCGAAGCGACCGTCATAGATTGACGGGTCGGGGCGGAAGATTATTTCGAGCGCGTTCTGATCGCCAGACGGATTGGCCAATTCGGTTGGATTAGTTGGCGATGTCGCGGGGTTTTGATTCAACCAATTGGTCTTCGCTGAAACCTGTTTCGGCTTGAACGCCGTGTCCGGCGCGACGCCTGTTTGCAACGCCTCCTGCCACCATTGCTCAAAGGCGGGTGATGGAGCCTGCGATCGAGTCTGCGGTTGAGTTTGCGACTGAGCTTTAGGCTGAGCCTGGGGTCGCGCGCCTGTGACCGCGCTCTGTGTTGTGACTTGCCCTTTCGCGCCACGCTGGCCCATCCAATATGCGCGCACTATGTCGTAGCTCGATTGCTGTGGCTGATTGGCGAGCGCGGCCAGCAGTTCGTGAGCGGACTTGCTGCCGTAGAGCGGCGCAATTAGAGGCTGGATGATCGTCACCGTCCCGTCGTAAGCCCGCGCGTCGCCCCACGTCTCCAGATAGTGTGATTCGGGAATATGCCAGTGACAAAGCTCCGAGGTCTCGTCGTTAAACAAGCTTAGGTGAACGCGAGTCTTGACCTTCGACATGCGCTCGGCGAATTGCAGATCGACGGGGGCGTCGTAAACCGGGTTGCAGCCGATGATCACCAGCAAATCAACCTGGCCGGCGTCCATGTCGCGCGCCAACTCGCTGAGCGATTGCGTTTGATCGATCGCATCGGCTTCGACCGGCGCGGTGTACATAACCGCGCCGCCGGCGGCGCCGAGCGTCTGATTCATGATTGCAGCGAGCGCATGAACCGCGGGCGGTTGCGAATCGCCCGCGATGACCAGGCTCCTGCCGCGATGTTGTTGAAGATCGCGCGCGAGCGGATCAATCCAGCCCCGCCACTTCATCGACGCGACGCCTGATTGAACTCCGAGTCCGGCGGCGACGGCGCGCGCGAAGCTTTCGATCTCGCTCGGCCGCAGCGGGATCCGATGATCGGCGACCGCGCCGGTGTTGGTCATCGAACTCTCGACGACGTAAAGCCGGTTCATCTGCCTGTCGCCATTGAGAAGACGGCGACGTTTGGCGAACTCGCGCGCATAACGCGCATTCGCCGGCCCGCAGGTCAGGAAATCGGCGTCGAACGCGAGGATCACATCGGCGTTCTCGAAGCGGTAGACCGTATTTACCGGCTCGCCGAACGCCATCCGCGCGCCCGCCACCGCATTGTCGCGATTGACCGGTTCATATTGATGCCACTTTGCCGCCGGGAATGCGGCGAGCAGCGATTTGATCTGATTGACGAGCGTCGGCGAAGAGACGGCCCCCGTCAGAATGCGCAGCCCCGCGCCCTGGCTGGCGCTCTTTCCCGTCATCGCCTGCTGAATCTCGTTGGCGAACGCGCCCCACGACCGAATCTCTCCGATATTGGTGATAGTGCGCGCGCGGTCGGGGTTGTAGAGCGTCAGCACGGAGGCCTGGGCAAACAGGCTGGTCGCGCCGAGGCTGGCTGGATGGTTCGGATTCCCTTCGATCTTGGTCGGACGCCCTTCGTGGCTTTCGACCAGCAAACCTTCCGTCGCGCCGCACATCGGCATCGCGGTCGCGAAATAGAGCGGCTCGCCCAGCGTGATCCCTTCCGCCGGGTGAACGTAAGGCACGATGGTTTCGGTCGGTTGGCGCGTGCAAGCCGTCAACCCGGCGAGCGCCAGAGACGCGCCCATCAGTCGAAGAAAACGGCGGCGGCCAATCGCATCGTTCCATTCCGACGCGCCGCTCGGAAATTCGTTCTTCACGGATTCCTGAAAGGCTTCAGATTCGGCCAACTCTTCCAGACTGCGCCAGTATTCTTTGCCTTGCGCCCCCGCAAGCCGCGCGCGGATCGCCGCAATATCCATTTGACTGTCGGGCTGCCTGTCGTTCGTGGTCATCGGCAATTTCCTCAGCGGTGACAAGTCGAACAGTTGGTGATCTCCTCCGCGGAATGGATGTCGTATTGCTTCATCAGCTTCTTTCCCTCCGCCATCTGGTCATAACCAGGCGGCGGCCAGTCCATTTTGAAGACCTGCTCGCGCGGCCTGATGTGTTTCGCCGGATTGCGGTGACATTCCAGGCACCATTCCATATGCAGCGACGCGACGTTCCAGGTGAGCGGCATCTGATCCACGCGCCCGTGGCAGGTCGAACAGCCGACGCCTTTTCGCAGGTGGATGCTGTGGTTGAAATAAACGAAGTCGGGCAGGTCGTGAACGCGCGTCCATTCAATCGGCTTATCGGTCCTGAAGCTTTCGCGCACAGGTTCCAGAAACGGGCTGTCAGCGAAAAGCTGTGAGTGGCAATTCATGCAGGTCGCGGTCGTCGGGAGGCCGGCGAACGCCGACGTTTCGACCGTCGTGTGGCAGTAGCGGCAATCAATCCCGTCGTCACCCGCGTGATGCTTATGCGAAAATTGCACGGGCTGCCGCCGCGCGACGAATGCCCGCGTGTTGTATGGCGAGCGCTGGATTTCGGCGAGCCCCCAGGCGACGCCGGCGATAATGAAGAGCGCGCCGAAGATGCTTACCTTGGAGATCGTGTTCGCGCTGCGATGAAAAATCTGAGGCATTACCGCCCTTCAGCTTGCTCGTGTCTCTATTGTTGTTTCGCCGGAACCTTAGCAGGAAGGTCATAAGGAAGTCACAACTGTAGCTTCCTCAGACGACTGTCCTGTACGAATAGAGGTCTGGTTGATC
This sequence comes from Blastocatellia bacterium, assembly GCA_035714085.1. Classification (GTDB taxonomy): domain Bacteria; phylum Acidobacteriota; class Blastocatellia; order RBC074; family RBC074; genus JAJVID01. The sequence continues at coordinate 30,923 of DASTMP010000448.1, read as the reverse complement.
TATATCCTGACGACTAACACCGATTCATCATTTACATCGCTAGTCGTAAGCGAATCTCAAGCCATATACCCGCTTATACGATCTTGATCACTTCATCTCTCGTCTCATAATCCTGCCTTCAGCCTATATGGCCGCTGCCTGCTTCTTCGCGCCGGAAGCGCTCAAGACCGTGTCAAATCAGAGTTCGGCGTTTGCGCCGCTTAACATCTGTCATCAACTCTTAGGCCCTTCCACTCGCCCGAGTCTTACGCCCTTCCACTCGCCCGAGAAGCGCGTTTAGTCCCTCTGCAACCGTCGGATGAGTGAAAATGGCGTCGCGCAACAAGGTATAGGGCAACCGCCCGATCATTGCCGTCTGAACAGCGGCCAGCAGTTCACTCGCCTCGAAACCAAATGCGGTGAATCCCAGGATTTCATCACTGCTCTTCCCAATCAGCATTTTTAAGATTCCCCGCGGTTCGGAAACCGTCACGGTCCGGAGCACCTCGGACATCGGCATCTTGACCAAACGATATTCGATCCCGTCACGACGGGCCTCGGATTCGTTGCGCCCGACCCGTACCAACTCCGGGTCGGTAAACAAGCAAAACGGGACCAGCCGGTTCCTGGTGGCGCCATTGCCGCCATTCAGGTTGTTGTACACTATATGGAAATCATCGACAGCCACATGCGTAAACATCGGACTTCCCGCGCAATCGCCCATCGCCCAGATATCGGGCGCGGTCGTCTGCAAACGCTCATTGACCTTGATATAGCCATGCTCGTTGAGTTCGACCCCGGTTTGTTCGAGTCCGATTCCGTCGGTGTTCGCCTTACGTCCGGTGGCGACCAGCAGGTCAGTGCCTTCAACTGCGCGTTCGGCGCGAGTGTTTTTTGAACAGACTTTGAGCTTGACCTTATTACCAGAACGCCCATCGACTTGGCGTATTACGGATTCGAGTAACACCTCAATTCCCTCATCGCGGAACAGGTCGAGAAGAGCGCCCCCAATATCCGGATCTTCATGGCCGGCGAGTTGCGCTCCTTCTTCGATTAGAGTCACTCGCGAGCCGAAGCGTCGAAACGCCTGCGAGAGTTCGAGGCCTGCGTAGCCGCCGCCGATTACAATCAGATGCTCCGGCAGGCGATCGAGGTCGAGCGCTTCGATGTGGGTCATCGGCTGGGCCGCCTCGAGTCCGGGCACATCAGGCATCCTCTCGCGCGAACCCAAATTAAGAAACACACGGGCGCCGCAAATCCGCCGCGAGGCGCCATCGCCGAGCGTGACCTCAACAGTTTTCGGAGCGATAAAACGGCCCTCGCCCATGATCACTTCCGCCCCGCTCGCCGCATTAAGCTCTACGTGCAACTGATGCTGCTCTTCTACCATCAGGCGCTTGCGGCGCTGAACACCCTCCATGTTGATTCCGAGCGAATCCATCTCGAGTCCGAATTCCGCGCCGCGTCTCGCCAGTGAAGCCACTTTCGCAGAGTAGATCAGGTTTTTGCTCGGCAGGCATGCGATGTTGGGGCAGGACCCGCCTAAATATTTCCGCTCGACTATCGCGGTCTGTTGGCCTGCTCTGGCCAACGCCCAGGCGAGGTATTTACCTGCTGTCCCGTTCCCGATGACGAGATTCTCGTATCCTTCGACGTCCGACACTGCCTGTCTCCTTTGATAAGTTACTTGTGGGGAGATTGCGAGAATTGAAGGGAGAATATTCAACGACAGGGAGCTTAATGTCTTGCAGCCGTACGTGTCGGTACCTGACTGGACAGAGACGAGATTTTTCGTTGAGGTAAGATGCAATGCCGCGTAAACGCGCTTGAAAACATCCCGCGAACTTTTCCCGAACATCCATTGCGCCGGAGCGCGCGCCCGGCGCCCTCTATTTTAGGCCGCTACCGCCACAAAGGTTGGAGCAATATTTATGTCTATTCGTGGTCCTATTCTTGTCACAGGCGCCGCCGGCCGCGTCGGCGGGGTTGGTCGCATGGTTGTGGAGATGCTTCGCCAGCGCGATCTGCCAGTTCGCGCGCTCGTCCGGCGCGAAGATGATCGCGCCGATGCGCTTCGCGCGCTCGGCGCCGAAGTCGTGGTCGGCGACCTCACCCGCGCCGAGGACGTCGCGCGCGCTTTGGCGGGTTGCCAACGCATTTACTTCGGCATGAGCGTATCCGCCTCGTATTTGGAGGCCGCAGTCAGCGCCGCGGCTGCGGCGCGCGAGCGTGGCGACCTGGAGGTGTTCGTCAACATCTCACAGATGACCGTGTCGCAAATGAGCCTGACCAATATGACGGACTCTGACCAGCAGCGGCAGCATTGGCTGGGTGAGCAAGTGTTGAACTGGTCGGGACTGCCCGTGGTACATGTCCGGGCCACGGTCTTCCTTCAGAGTCCCTTCTTCCTGGACTGGGCGGCGGAATCAATCGCCAGGGACGCCACGATCCGGCTGCCTTTCGGCGCAGGGCGAACGTCGCCGGTTGACGCTCGAGACGTGGCGGAGGTTATCGCGACCATCCTGGCGAATCCGAGCGCCCACATCGGCAAAATCTATGAACTGACCGGGCCTCGGTCCCAGGACATGCATGCCATGGCGGCTGAATATTCCGCCGCGCTCGGTCGAACCATCACCTATGTTGACATCCCACTGGAACAATGGCGGGACCAGGAGCTTCGCAGACGCAATTTGCCCGACCATGTTTTTGAGCACCTGCTCACTATGGCCCGCCTCCATGCCGCCAATCGATATGATCGGCTCACGCACAATGTCGAAGCGATAACGGGAAGGCGCGCGACAAGCTGCCGCGATTTTGTCGCGCGTCACGCCGATTTATTCAGGCCGACCGACTCGCGCGCGAAGGTTTCGGGGACAACTTGAACCCATTTCCAATGAGAGTAGAGCGGGAATCAGCGAGCGCCGGACAGTCCGACCGGCGCGGAGTTAGCAAGTTTGCGCGGAGGACCGATTTATCAGGTTCAAATCAAGCATTTGGATGGGCGTCAGTAACCTGCGATCAAAGCGGTCACAAGCAACGACGCTTCAATGGCTCGAAAATGTGTCCGGACATCAGGAGTTTGCGGTTAGATGCGTAAGCTTCCAGCATTCTCCCGCGATGGCCCAATCTTCCTGCGCCCGAATCACCAGGATGCGCGCCCGCGAATCCGGAGTGGCGATATCCTCGTCAGCGGAAACATGCGCGTTGGCCGCTTCATCGAGTTTGAGGCCGAGAAACTCCAATTTGCCGCAAGCCGCGCTTCGCGCTTCAGGCGAATTTTCTCCTACGCCAGCAGTGAACACAATCGCGTCAATTCCTCCCAACACGGCGACCATCGCGCCGATGCCCGCCTGCAGGCGATGAGCGTAGATATCGAAGGCCAGCCTGGCTCGCCGATGGCCTTGTTTCATGCCGGCCAGAATTTCGCGCATGTCGCTCGAAATGCCCGAGATTCCGAGCAGCCCCGACTTTTGGTTCAGCATTTCATCGATTTCCTCCGCTGGAAGCCAATCTTGACGCATCAGGTAGGTAAGTATTCCCGGGTCCACAGAACCCGAGCGTGTGCCCATCATCAGGCCTTCGAGAGGCGTGAATCCCATTGTGGTGTCGATGCTGCGGCCCTCAGAAATCGCCGCCAGGGAACAACCGGCGCCGAGGTGGCAAGTCACCAATTTGAGAGACGCCAAGTCACGGCGCAGGAGTTTGGCTGCGCGCGTGGCGCAATACTGATGATTGATGCCGTGGAATCCATAACGGCGAATGCCGCGTTCGAACCATTCATAAGGGCCTGGATAGACAGCCGCGGGCAGCGGCATGTTTTGATGATAACCAGTGTCGAAAACCGCCACCTGAGGGATAGAGCCCAACAGACCCTCAACGATCTCCATGCCTTCCAACTCGGCGCCGGCGTGCAGCGGCGCGAACTCGGAAGCGGAGGCGATCGCCGACTTCACCTCGGGCGTGATCAGAACCGGTTCCTTGTAACGCGGGCCGCCATGAACAACGCGATGTCCCACGGCGTCGATCTCCGAAGCGGAAACGACGGACTGTGTTTTGCCGCTCCAGATGGCGTGGAGTAAATGCTTCACCGCCTCCGCGCGCGACGAAACCTTGACGCGGTCCTGTTGCGAGACGCCGTGCGAGTTCTTAGTCAGCGCCACTGCGTCCTCGCCATTCCACTCAATCTTGCCTTCCCAGAGGCAAGCCGGCGGATCTGCTGGAAGAATCTCCCCGATCTCGTACAGGCAGGTCTTCTGGCTGCTGGAACCCGAATTGAGCACGAGGATTTTCATTGGTCAGTACGGCCAGCTCCAGTTCTTCACCTCCGGCATATCGTCGCCGTGTTCGCGCACATACTGTTTGTGGTCGACCAACTTGTCCCGCAGAAACTGCTTGAAGTGCGCGCCAACGCGCTGCAGCCTGGGAACGCGATCCACCACGTCGCCCGCGAGATGGTAGCGATCAAGGTCGTTCATCACGGTCATGTCGAACGGAGTCGTAGTTGTACCTTCTTCCTTGTAGCCTCGGACGTGCAAGTTATCGTGACCGGCGCGGCGATAAGTCAGCCGGTGAATCAGCCAGGGATATCCGTGATAAGCGAAGATGATCGGCGTGTTGACACCGAACATCGAATCGAAATCTCGATCCGAGAGGCCGTGAGGGTGTTCGGTGGAGGGTTGCAGCGTCATCAGATCCACCACGTTGATGACTCGAATCTTGATGTCCGGGAAATGCCGACGGAGCAGATCGACCGCGGCCAAAGTCTCCAGCGTAGGGACATCTCCCGCGCAACCCATTATAACGTCCGGCTCAGCGCCCTGGTCGTTGCTGGCCCAGGGCCAGACACCGATCCCCTGTGTGCAGTGCTCGATGGCCGCGTCCATGTCGAGCCATTGCAGCTCCGGCTGCTTGCCAGCCACAATCACGTTCACGTAATGGCGGCTGCGCAAACAGTGGTCTGCGACTGAAAGCAGACAATTCGCGTCCGGCGGTAAGTAGACCCGGATGATGTCCGCTTTCTTGTTCATCACATAGTCGATAAACCCGGGGTCCTGATGGCTAAAGCCGTTGTGGTCCTGCCGCCAGACGTGAGAGGTCAGAAGATAATTGAGCGACGAAATGGGCCGCCGCCAGGGAATGTCGCGCGAAACCTTTAGCCATTTCGCATGCTGATTGAACATCGAGTCCACGATGTGAATGAAAGCCTCGTAGCAGGAGAAAAAGCCGTGACGTCCGGTCAGCAGATACCCCTCCAGCCAGCCCTGGCACATGTGCTCGCTCAAGACCTCCATCACGCGTCCGTCCTGCGAGAGGTTCTCATCCGTTGGCAGAAGCGGCTCCATCCACTCCTTGCCCGTAGCCTGATATAAGGCCTCGAGCCGGTTGGACGCGGTCTCATCGGGACCGAAGACCCGGAAGTTCCCTGCGTCCTGGTTCAGTTTCATCACGTCACGCAAAAACGCGCCAAGGACTCTGGTGGATTCAGCGGTCTCCGTACCCGGTTTGGCCACCGGAACGGCGTATGTTCGGAAGTCTGGCATCAATAGATCTTTCAGCAGCAGGCCGCCATTTGCGTGTGGATTCGCCCCCATACGCCGCGCGCCTTTGGGCGCGAGCTCCGCCAATTCCGGAATCAGTGTTCCGTTCTCGTCGAACAGCTCTTCGGGCCGGTAGCTCTTCATCCAGTCTTCGAGAATCTTCAGATGCTCCGGCTTACGCTTGAGATCGTCGACCGGCACCTGGTGGGCGCGCCAGGTCCCCTCGACCGGTTTGCCGTCCACGAATTTCGGCCCCGTCCAACCCTTCGGGCTGCGCAGGATGATCATGGGCCAAACGGGAAGCTCACGCGATCCTTTCGAGCGGGCTTCGTTCTGGATGGCGTGGATTTCTTCAATGATCGTATCGAGCGTCGCCGCCATCGCCTGATGCATGGCTTCCGGTTCGTCCCCTTCTACAAAATAGGGCTTGTATCCGTATCCCCTGAAAAGTTGAATCAATTTCTCATCGCTGAGACGACCCAGGATGGTCGGATTCGCGATCTTGTAGCCGTTCAGGTGAAGGATGGGAAGCACGGCCCCATCCCGCGCAGGATTCAGAAACTTATTGGAGTGCCAGCTTGTGGCGAGCGGCCCCGTCTCGCTCTCGCCGTCGCCGACCACGCAGCAGGCCAACAAGTCGGGATTGTCGAAGACCGCGCCGTATGCATGCGCCAGGGAATAACCCAGTTCCCCGCCCTCGTGGATTGAGCCCGGGGTCTCCGGGGCGGCATGACTGGGAATTCCGCCGGGGAAAGAGAATTGCTTGAAAAGCTTTCTCATCCCTACTTCATTTTGCTGAATGTTGGGATAAAGCTCGGTGTAGGTTCCTTCCAGATAAGTATTCGCTACCATTCCCGGCCCGCCGTGTCCGGGGCCGCAGATATAGATCACGTTCAGGTCATACTTTTTGATCAGCCGGTTGAAGTGCGCATAGATGAAGTTGAGTCCAGGAGTAGTCCCCCAATGCCCCAGCAGGCGGGGCTTGACGTGTTCGAGTTTAAGCGGTTCGCGCAACAGCGGATTGGCGTAAAGGTAAATTTGGCCGACAGAAAGATAATTCGCCGCGCGCCAGTAGGCGTTCATTTTGCGCAGTTCGCCCTGAGAGAGTGGCCGGGAATCAACAGAGACCTTGGCGGGGCCTTCGGAAGCCGCCGGGGTCATAGAAATTTCTTTCATCTTATCCTCGTTTCGTATCCTCGTTACGCATCTGGCGGCCGAAGGCGCCAACTCTCTCATCATCGTCCGCGATCGCGGTCCTCGCCGCTTCGTTGATTGACCTTTGTCAGAATCCGAAGCTGCTCAAACCGGGGTGATCGTCGGGCCGGCGGCCTAATGGCCAGTGATACCTTCGGTCTTCCTTACGAATCGGCAGATCATTGATGGACGCATGACGCGACGTCATCAGGCCGTTTTCATCGAACTCCCAATTCTCATTGCCGTAAGATCGAAACCAGTTTCCCGAATCGTCATGACATTCATAGGCGAAGCGAACGGCGATTCGATTGTCTTGAAACGTCCATAGTTCCTTGATCAGTCGGTAGTCGAGTTCCCGCGCCCATTTGCGACGAAGAAAGGCGATAATTTGCTCCCTGCCAACGATGAATTCGGATCTGTTGCGCCACCGGCTCTGTTCGCTGTAGGCAAGAGCCACTGTTTCAGGATCACGAGAATTCCATGCATCTTCCGCCAGACGAACCTTCTGAATGGCGGTTTCGTAGGTGAATGGAGGCAATGGAGGACGCTTTATCATAGTTTCTCCTCGTCAGTGGACAGTTCCTCACTTCCTGCCCAGTTGCTGTTTTGCGGCCGCAACCACATGGTCCGGTTCGAATCCGTATTTGCGCTGCAATTCCTTGAGCGGCGCCGAAGCCCCGAACGTGTGCATGCCGATGACTTGACCGGTGGGACCGACGTATCGCTCCCAACCCAAGGTGGAAGCTTGTTCCACGGCGACGCGCGCTTTTACGCTCGGTGGCAACACGCTGTTCCGGTACTCCTCGGTCTGGTGATCGAAAATCTCCCAGGAAGGCATGGAGACTACCCGCGAACGGATGCCTTCGCTAAGCAGCTTCTCGTGCGCCTCGACCGCAAGAATGACCTCGCTCCCCGTGGCGATGATGATAACTTCTGGGTGTCCTCCTGGCGAGTCGGCGGGAGCGTCGTCGAGCACATAGGCGCCGCGCGCGAGGCCGGACGCCGGCGCGTACCTGGCGCGATCCAACGTAGGCAGCGGCTGACGCGACAACGCCAGCGCCGCCGGCTGGTGGCGTAACTGCATGATGTAACGGTAGGCCTCGACGACTTCGTTGGCGTCACAGGGCCGCAGCGTGATCAGACCGGGTATTGCGCGCATGGACACAAGGTGCTCGACCGGTTGGTGAGTAGGACCGTCTTCTCCGTCGCCCATGGCGTCGTGCGTAAACACGAAGATGGCGGGTAGCTCCATGATCGCCGCGAGCCGGATCGCGGGCCGCGCGTAGTCGCTGAAGATAAAGAAGGTCGCGCCGAACGCCCGGATTTTGGACAACGAAAGCCCGTTCACAATCGCGGTCATTGCGTGCTCGCGTACGCCGAAGTGCAGGTTCTTTCCGCCAGGGCTTTCAGCCTGGACATCGCCGGCGCCCGCGAAGGTCAGAGTCGTTCTGGTCGAGGGGCCGAGGTCCGCCGACCCGCCGATAAACCACGGGATGTTTTGCGCGAGCGCGTTCAGCGTCTTGCCTGAAGCGTCCCGACCGGCGATGCCCTTTGCGTCGGGAGGAAAAACAGGCAGGTCACGATCCCATCCTTCGGGGAGTTCCCGCCGCTGCATCAATTCGATTTCGTTAGCAAGCTCAGGATATTGGGCTCGGTAAGCCTCGAATAGTCCCGTCCATTCGCGCCGTAAACGCGCGCCGCGCTCGCCAACGCCGTCCGCGAAGCGCTCGTACACGCCATCGGGGACCAGAAATTTTGCGTCCTCGGGCCAGCCGTAGAAGCGCTTCGCGAGCCGGACTTCTTCGTCGCCGAGCGGCTCGCCGTGCGCTTCGGCGGTGTCCTGCTTGTGCGGCGCCCCGTACCCGATGTGAGTATCCAAAACAATGAACGTGGGACGTCCCTTCGTCTTCCGGAAGATGTCGAGGGCGTGTTCGATGCGCCCGATGTCATTGGCGTCCCCGACCCGAAGCACGTTCCAACCATACGCCAGGAAGCGCGCCTCGACGTCTTCCGTGAACGTGATGCGCGTGCTCCCCTCGATCGTGATGTGGTTGTTGTCGTATACCCAGCAGAGGTTGTCGAGCCCCAGGTGACCTGCCAGCGAAGCAGCCTCCGATCCCACGCCCTCCATCAGGCAACCGTCACTGCATACTACATAAATGTTGTAATCGAATACTTCGAAGCCGGGCCGATTGAAATGGCTGGCGAGCCACTTCTCTGCGATGGCCATACCGACACTGGCGCCGACGCCCTGCCCGAGGGGACCGGTGGTGGCTTCCACGCCTGACGTCCAATGGTACTCGGGGTGACCGGGCGCCTTGCTGTCGAGCTGGCGGAAGCGGCGGATATCGTCGAGCGTAACTGAGGGTCGCCCCAGCGTTTCATAGTCGGCGTTCACGGCCCGCGTGCGGCTGAGATGGAGCGCCGACCAGAGCAACATCGAAGCATGGCCGTTCGAGAGGACGAAACGGTCACGATTAGGCCAGATCGGATTCTCCGGATCGAAGCGCAGGACGCGATTCCAGATCGTATATACCAGCGGCGCGAGCGCCATCGGCGTGCCGGGGTGTCCGGATTTGGCCTGCTGTACCGCATCGATTGAAAGAGTGCGAATGGTGTTGACGCACAATTGATCGAGCTTCGTGTCTGTCAAAAGGTTCACAGCTCCCGCTGCGCTCATGGGGGTCTCCTTTCGCTGTTGTTTTTATGTTTCAAGTGATGCGACTTTGGCCAGGCGACGCAGGTGTCGCTCGGCTTGACTAAACTCGGCCGCCAGGAACGCCTCGACAAGATCCCAGGCGAGGAACGGGCCCAAAGTCCGAGCGCCAAGACAAATTATGTTCATGTGATCATCCTCGACCCCTTGCCGGGCGGAGAAGTGATCGTTGATCAGACCGGCTCGAACGCCAGGAATCTTGTTGGCGCAGACTGACGCGCCCACACCGCTGCCGCAAACCGCAATCCCGCGCTCCACCTTGTCTGCCGCCACAGCCAATGCGAGTGGGATAACAAAATCGGGATAGTCGTCACCCGAATCCAGACGATCAGCCCCGAAATCGACTACCTCGTGACCCGCCGCCGCCAAGCGCGCAAGCAGATCTTCCTTCAACCAAAAGCCGCCATGATCGGTCGCGATTCCAAGACGCATATAATCTCCTTCGGAAAATCCCTGGGTACGCATCGCATCCAGCGTGCAGTCTATGCAAGATGCCTATTGGTCGGAATCAGACTCACCCGATCTGGAGGCGCCGCGTCCCCGGTTCTGGTTCCTATAAATTCGTCTTTCGCCGAGACTGCACGCTGGAAGCGATGCGTACCCAGGGACGAATTTCATTATTTCAGGGCCTCGCATTTCTCTCACGCAGCCCGGGACGCATCGCCCGAGCGCGCCTCGTCTGGCGTCGGGTTATGCCAGCCTCCAGCGGGCAAAACTCGTTGAGCGACTTCATCCGGCCCCCAGGCTCCCGGCTCGTACACGTAGACCGGAGTGTCCGCCTTTAGCGCCGGATCGACGATTCGCCATGCCTCTTCCACATAATCCTCGCGGGCAAACAGAGTAGTGTCTCCCGCCATGGCGTCCCCCAGCAGCCGTTCGTACGCGTCCATTTCACCGGACTGCGGGTGGCGGCTCGCCAGCATTTCCACCGCCTGACCGGCCAGCTCCTCTCCGGGCGCCAGGATCATCATGCCGATGGCGATCGTCACGTCCGGGCTAATACGCAAGCGCAGGTGATTAGACTTCAGAGCTTGAGAGGGATATATCGTTGGCGGCCGGCGGAGGCGGACAAGCACTTCCGTGCATGTCACCGGCAGACGCTTTCCTGCTCGAATGTAGAAGGGTACCCCCTGCCAGCGCCATGAGTTGATCTCCAGCCGCAATGCCGCGAAGGTCTCCACCTTCGAGTCCGGCGCCACGCCCTTTTCGGTTCGGTAGCCGCGGAACTGGCCGCGGACTAAGTTTTTCACGTCCAGTGGAGGCATTGCCTTGAGGACCTTGACCTTTTCGTCCCGAATAGATTCGCTGTCGGTTCGGACGGGCGGCTCCATTGTCAGGTTGGCGAGGATTTGAAAAAGATGGTTCTGCACCACATCGCGAATCGCGCCTGTCTGATCGTAAAAGGCGCCGCGCCCTTGGATTCCGAAATCTTCCGACATTGTGATCTGCATGCTCTCGACATGGTTGCGATTCCAGAATGGCTCCAGGAACGAATTCGCAAAGCGGAAGTAAGTGATGTTATGGACCGGACGCTTACCGAGATAATGGTCGATGCGGAATATCGCCGATTCTTGAAAAGTCGCCAGTAAGGTCCGGTTGAGCTCCCGAGCCGAGGCGAGATCCGTTCCGAAAGGCTTTTCGATGATGACGCGGGCATTTCTTGCGCACCCCGATTTTCCGAGCTGTTCGACGACCGCCGCGAACAGCAGAGGCGGAATGGCGAGATAATGCGCCGGCCGCTCGGCCGAGTCCAGCTCTTGGCGGAGCTTTTGAAACGTCGCGGGATCTTTATAATCGCCATCCACATAACGCAGCAAACCGGACAACTTGTTAAACGCCGCGGGATCGACCCCGCCGTGTTTCTCCAGGCTGTCGCGCGCCCGCGCCCGAAGCTGTTCAATGGTCCAGCCGGACTTGGCCACGCCGATCACCGGCGTATTAAGCCGACCGCGCTTCACCAGCGCCTGCAACGCCGGGAAAATCATCTTGTGGGCCAGATCTCCAGTCGCGCCGAAGAAGACTAGGGCATCGGAGCGCAAATCACTCATGACTTACTCCTTTTCTCGCGAGGTTATTTGCCGGCGACTTTCTCCAGGTGTCCGCCGAACTCGTAACGCATCGCCGACAGCAGCTTGTCCTGAAAATCGGACTCGCCGCGAGAGATGAAGCGCTGATAGAGCGCGGCGGAGAGAACAGGGACCGGCACTGCCTCGTCGATGGCGGCCTTGATCGTCCACCGCCCTTCGCCCGAATCCGAGACGCGGCCGGTGAACGCGGCGAGCTTGGGGTCCTTAACCAGCGCTGCCGCCGTCAGGTCCAGCAACCAGGATGCGATCACACTGCCGCGCCGCCATACTTCCGCGATGTCACAGAGGTTCAAGTCGTATTGGTAGTGCTCGGGGTCGCGCAGCGGCGTCGTTTCCGCGTCGCTGGCGCGACCTTGTTTGCCGATGTTGGCTTCGCGCAGGACGCCCAGTCCCTCGGCGTAAGCAGCCATGACGCCGTACTCGATCCCGTTGTGGACCATCTTGACGAAGTGGCCTGCGCCATTCGGACCGCAGTGCAGATAACCGTGTTCGGCGGTCCCGTCGAGCTTTTCGCGTCCCGGTGTGCGCGGGATGTCGCCTGGTCCCGGCGCCAGGCTCTTGAAGATCGGATCGAGATGTTTGGCCACGTCCGCCTCGCCCCCAATCATCATGCAGTAGCCTCGCTCCAGGCCCCAGACGCCGCCGCTCGTCCCCACGTCCACATAGTGGATCCCTTTCGAGGCGAGTTCTTTCGCGCGCCGAATATCATCGATGTAGTAGGAGTTGCCGCCATCGATCAAAATGTCGCCCGAATCCAGGTGCGGCGCAATGTCAGCAATGATTTCGTCCACTACCGCTGCGGGCACCATTAACCAGACCGCTCGCGGTTTCTCCAGCTTCTTTGCGAAATCCCGCAGATCGGTGGTCCCTATCGCCTTCTCTTTGACCAGCTCTTCCACCGGCTTCGGCGATCTGTTGAAGACAACACAGCGGTGTCCTCCCTTCAAAAGCCGGCGCGCCATGTTGGCGCCCATTCTGCCAAGACCTGCCATTCCAATTTGCATATGCGCTCCTTCTTCAAAAGAAATCGTTGAACCCTTTTGAGTCAGCGGGTTTCATTGATAATCGCGGCGCGTAGCCGTTCCATGGCGGCGCCCACTCCCTCGCTTGCGCCAAAGATCGCCGATCCGGCCACGAGCACGTTCGCTCCCGCGGCGACCGCCAACGGAGCTGTGGCTTCATCGATACCTCCGTCCACTTCCAAGTCACATCCGGGCTTGATCCGTTCGATCATCTCGCGCACGAGCCGAATCTTTGGGAGCGTCGTCCGGATGAAATGTTGATGTCCGAATCCCGGGTCGACGGTCATGACCAAAACCTGATCCACGTCTTGCAAGACTTCTTCGAGCATCGCCGCAGGCGTCGCAGGGTTGATGACTACTCCGAGGCGTTTTCCCACCGCCTTGATCCGTTGCATCGTGCGATGCAAGTTGTTGGCGCCTTCCCAGTGAATGAGAAACGAGTCGGAGCCAGCCTCAACGAACTCTTCCAGGAAAAAATCCGGGTCCGAAATCATAAGGTGCGTCTCAAGTGGCAAGCGCGTCACCCTTCGTAGCGACCTGATGATCGGCGCGCCCATTGAAAGATTGGGCACGAAATGACCGTCCATCACGTCAACGTGGATGCGGTCGGCCCCGGCCCGCTCCGCTTCGGCCACCTGCTCTCCCAAACGGGCAAAGTCGGCGTCGAGGATCGAAGGGGCCAGCTTCACGACATCGTTTCCCAATTCGCTAACCTCACTCCATCACGCAGCGCGAACCTTTGCGCGGACGTCCTCAAAAATATCGACAAACTCCCGGTATCGGCGCGCAATCTCGGCAACGGCGTCCTCGCGCGTGATCTTCTTCGCCCGCATGTCAACGAGGGGGTTCCAGAAACTGGTTCGGCCCACGGCGAAACCGATGAAGCCTGGAACGCCGGCCGCCGTCGTCAACCATTCGCGCACCTTTTCGTCATCTTCTCCTCGGCCTAGAACAATGAGCCCCACTTTGTCTCTGCCGCCGCGACGCGACGCGGCCACAACCTTCTCGCAGTCCTCGCGGCGGTCAAGCCCCTCAACCTTCCATACATCTGGTTCGACCCCCGCTTCCTGCAACTCGTGAATGGTCTGAACCATCAGACTGGGGCGATGCTCCAGGTCGTACTTCTTCTTATCTCCCTTGACCCGATCGAGCTGCGCCTTCTCCGCCGGAACCAGCAGTTCAAACATGAACCGGCTGCGATTATTTGCACGCAGATATTCGGACAAACGTTTCAGGCGGGCCGTCTGTCGCCCGTTCAGAGCCTTATCGCCATCGGGGTTGTAGCGGACCAACACTTTGCAGAATGTCGGATTGAAGGCCTCGATGTGTTTGTCGAAGTTTTCGCCGTATTCGAATTCGAACTCCTCCTGACCGCTCTTCTCGACGGGGTACGCGAACGTGTAACCGCGCGCGGCCGCATCGCGAAGGATCGCGGCGCCGAACTGCTCGTCCACCAGGATGCCCGCCTTCTCCTTTGGCGCGCCGGCTTCGACCGCGGCTTTGAATCCGTCGTAGATCACCTGCTTGGCGGCGGCGATCTGCGCCGTCTGCTCCGGAGTCAGATCCTCCCCCCATCCGAACATCTTCAGTTCGAACGAGGAGCGATGATCAAAGGGCAGGATGTACAAGGGTCTGTCATAGCCGAGATTCTTCATAAGGTCTCCTTTAGCTTCCTGTAGCGACGGATCAGTGTGTTGGTTCGGCCATTCCGAATGAGGAAAATAAGCCCCATTGCTTTCCCTGTCGGTACGCGAACGAACTGAGGCGCCGAATCATCACAGAGGGAGCGGCCTTTTTGTTCGATGGCGAGGACCGTCCTCCTTTACGGCGCCTAATGCATTGGTCCATTCCCGTACCGTAATATTGCCGGAGCAATGGTAGTGTGACCGTGTTCGTTCGCTATTTTTTGTAGGCGTCATTTCTTTGTACGCATCAAATCTGGGTTGGAGAGTAATGGACAAAGTTTGGGTAAGTAAATGTCGCAATATCACAAGAATCCGGAAGCAGTATCCCGTCTTTCTCCCGAGCAATATCAGGTGACGCAGTGCGACGGAACTGAACCGCCGTTTGATAACGCCTACTGGGACAACAAAGAGCCGGGTATTTACGTGGATGTCGTGTCGGGCGAGCCACTGTTCGCTTCGTTTAACAAGTTTGACAGCGACTGCGGCTGGCCGAGCTTCACCAAGCCGATCGAGACTGAAAACGTTGTCGAGAAGACTGATGCCAGCCATGGCATGATTCGGACTGAGGTTCGCTCCAGTCATGGCGACAGCCATCTTGGCCATGTCTTCCCCGACGGCCCGCCAGAGGAAGGCGGCCTGCGCTATTGCATCAATTCCGCCTCCCTACGCTTCATTCCCTTTGATGAACTCGAGAGCGAGGGCTACGGCGCCTACCGCAAGCTGTTCGAGACTCAGGAGAAGGAGTAAGAAGTTGTCAAGCCGATTTCCAATCGCGCGCTGGGCCCCAATTCCACTGCGTCTGATCGTTGGATATGGTTTCATGGCGCACGGTTTCACTAAACTGTCCAGGGGCCCGGACGCGTTCGCCGCCATCTTGCAAGCGATAGGTGCGCCGGCGCCACATTTCATGGCATGGTCCACCATACTGGTCGAACTGCTCGGCGGTCTTGCAGTACTTCTGGGCGCTTTCGTCCCGCTTGTCAGCATACCGATGGCTGCAGTCCTCCTTGTGGCGATATTTACCGTGCAACTGCCCTACGGGTTCAGTTCGATCAATCTACTGGACGTGACTAGCGCCGGCGCACAGTTCGGCCCGCCGGGCTACGAAACCAACCTCCTATATCTCGCCTGTCTCGCGGCTCTTGTCTTGGGCGGCTCCGGACCGCTGGCGATAGATGGCCTTATCAGAAGGCGGAGAGAAGTTGGGCATTCATGATGGCGGGATCTTTCTAAATAGCGGGTCCAAGATTTTCCTCGACTATCACCTGCGGATCGGCGGGACGCTCTACGATTGACCGCGACGCTAAAAACCGTTCCGCGTGTCCTGTCAGAACATCATGCTCTTACTGTGCAAACCGCTCGCGCCGGCAGGCGCCGGCGGAGTTGCTTCAACAATCTGCGGAGCGCCCTCGCCGTCGTAGCAGCGCACGGTGAAAGTGTGCCGGCCTTCCCGAAACGGCCAGTCGTAGCGCCATATCACCCACGTCAGTCCGGACAGCGGCGCGCGCAACCGCGCTTCGCGCCACTCCCCGCCATCCACCTGAACTTCGACCTTTGAGACTCCGCGCGCGCCGGCGTGAGCGATGCCGCCGATCGGCACGAGCGTGCGCGCATCGGCCTGCACGATCATCATGTTAATGGCGACTGTGTCTATGACCGAAGTCGCTTTCATCCGCGCTTGCGCGTCCCACCCACGCTTCACCCAATACCCCGGTTCCCAATGATCTGTAGCTTCGATTGATTCAATCCACTTGGGCTGTTTCATGCCATAAAGATTGGGGATATAGATGCGCAGCGGAAAGCCATGCTCAGTCAGTAAAGGCGCGCCGTCCCATGCGTACGTGAGCATCACCCGCTCGTCGGCTTTGATCGTTTCCAGTGGAACCACTTCAAAGAAGCCGTCTGCCGACCTGATCTTGAGATGTGTGGCCTCAGGCTTCAGTCTCAAGTCCGGCAGGATGCGTTGCAGGCTGACGCCTGTCCAGCGCGTCGTGCCGATCAGGTCGCCCGCGATCGGATTCGAGATGCACGCGAGCGTGATGAACTGATGCAACGGTTCGTACTTGCCGCGGAGATCGTCGAGCATGAACGCAAGAGGGCTTTCCACCAGGCCGCCGATTTTTAAGCGCCAGTCGTCTTTATTTATCGCCGGCGGAATCGTGTTGATGTCAATCTGGTAATGCTGTTCGAGCTGCGTGAACTCCGGGCGCGTGCCGGGCGCGGGTTTCACTTCTGCGGCGGCGTTCGGCAAAGCGTGATTGGCTGACCATCGTTCGCCCTCTACGACTTCACGCCTGCGTCTAACGGAGAGGGCTCCAACAACCGCGCCGGCCATGGCGATGACAGCGGTTGCGCCTCCCAGCCGGATCAGGAATCGACGACGACCAATTCTTGCGACACCCGCCGCGCTCAATCGCCGATAACACCAACCCAGAGCCGCGCCCCAGATCATAAAAGCGGCAAGAATCCAGACCGCGCTGATGATCGGGCCGGTAGTCGCCGTTTGACTGACGCTGTGGCTGATGAGCGTCACCGGCGCGCCAACCACCGCTCCGATGGCAAGGCCGAACAGAAACGCGTAATTTCCATTTAACGCGCGCAAAAGGGCGAACAACACTGCGCCGGCGATGGCGCCAGTGACCAGCAAGACTGCAATCGCCATCGCCTTTTCCATAATCTTGGCCGTCTCCGCCGTCGGGCCGAGGTGGAGCGTGCGAATGACGTACACCATCGTATCAAGACTGGAGGTGAGAACAGAACCAGGCAGCTTGCGCGTCATCCAGTCGAAGACGTCAAACGCAGGAAAAGGCAGTCCGGCCAGCCGCCACGCCAGATAAAAGATGGCGATCAGCGAAGCCGTCAGCATCACCCCGACCGCGATCCCACTCATGGGCCCCGGCCTGTTTGGCGATGTCATGAATGTAATCCTTTCTGGCATTCTAACCCGGCCCCACGCCAAACTATTCCTCCAGTCTCGATTTGTCGGTACGCCGTACACTAAAGCTGAACAGCGTCAGAGCCTCAACAAGAATTAAACGTATACGACTTTGCTTGGGCCGCCGTGCGCTGATCGCCGAGAGTCCGACTTAGGCCGCCCGCCGGCTCCGGCGTTGCGGGCGAATGGAACGGCGCGGGTCCACGCCCACGGCCCGCTCGCGCCGGTAATCGATCGATCACGCGCCGCTGACGTGTTGAGCGAGGAAGTCCCCGATGTATTTTGCGATCAAGTCGCCGTCCTCTTCGAGCGCGAAGTGACCGGTGTCGAGCAGGTGGAACTCCAAATTCTTCAAATCGCGCTTGTAGGTTTCGGCCCCTTCCGCCGGAAAAATGGGATCGTTTTTCCCCCATACGACAAGCGTCGGCGGCTGGTACTTACGGAAATATGCGTGCCACTGCGGGTATAGCGGCGGGTTCGAGCCGTAATCGTATAAGAGTCGCAATTGAATCTCGTCGTTGCCGGGACGATCAAGCAGGTACTGGTCGGTCGTCCAAGCGTCGGGGCTGATGTTCTCGACGTTTCGCACGCCCTTCGTGTACTGCCACTTCGTCGATTCGTAGGTGAGAAACTTTCTCAGCGGCTCGGCGTTCCGCTCCGAGCGGTCCTTCCAGTATGCCTTGAGCGGAATCCAGAAGTCGCGCAGTCCTTCTTCGTAGGCGTTGCCGTTTTGCACGATCAGGGCTTGAACGCGCTCCGGATGTTTGACCGCGAGGCGGTAGCCGACAGGCGCGCCGTAGTCCTGAACGTAGAGGCTGTAGCGTTCGAGCTTCAAAGTTTGCGCGAGTTCGTCGATCACGTCCGCCAGGTTGTCGAACGTGTAATTGAACTTGTCGACCGTCGGGGCGGAGCTATTGCCGAAACCAGGGTAATCGGGCGCGACGAGATGGTAACGGTCGGCGAGTTGCGGGATTAGATTGCGGAACATTTGAGACGAAGTCGGGAAGCCATGTAACAACAGCAAGGTCGGGTTCGTGGGTGAACCGGCCTCGCGGTAGAAAATGTCGAGTCCTTTGATCTTGGCGGTCTTATACAAAACGCGCCCACTCGGCCTGTCGCCAGGCTGTCTAGTAATTGCGCTGCTCTTCATAAGGTCTCCTTTAGCTTCCTGTAGCGACGGATCAAGTTGTTCGTCGAACTGTCGTGGCCGAGGCTGGGTTCGGCTTCGCTCTCGAGTTCCGGAATAATGCGCTGCGCTAGAACCTTGCCGAGTTCGACGCCCCATTGGTCGAAGGAATTAATGTTCCAGATGACGCCCTGGGTAAAGACGTAATGCTCGTATAGGGCGACGAGTTTGCCGAGCGTCCCAGGCGTGAGCCGCTCGACAAGAATCGTGTTCGATGGCCTGTTGCCCTCGAAGACCCGGTGCGGCGCGAGCCAATCCGGCGCGCCTTCAGCCTTCACCTCTTCGAGCGTCTTACCGAAAGCGAGCGCCTCGCTCTGGGCAAAGACATTCGCAAGGAGCATGTCCTGATGCCGGCCGAGCGGATTGAGCGGTCTGACGAATGCGATGAAATCGCAAGGGATGAACCTGGTCCCTTGATGGATCAACTGGTAGAACGAGTGCTGCCCGTTGGTTCCCGGCTCTCCCCAATAGATAGGGCTGGTTTGGCGCGCGACTTCGACTCCGTCGAGAGTGACATGCTTACCGTTGCTCTCCATCGTTAACTGCTGCAGGTAAGCCGGGAACCGCTTCAGATATTGCGCGTAAGGCAGGACGGCGACCGTTTGCGCGCCGAAAAAGTCGTTATACCAAATGGAGAGCAGGGCCATCAGCACTGGCATATTGCGTTCGAAAGGAGCGGTCCGGAAATGCTCATCCATCTGGTGGAAACCGTCCAGCATGGCGCGGAAGTGATCCGGGCCGATGGCGACCATCGTCGAAAGGCCGATGGCTGAATCCATCGAGTAGCGTCCTCCAACCCAATCCCAGAACTCGAACATATTGGCGGTGTCGATGCCGAACTTCGATACCTCCGCCGCATTCGTCGAAACGGCGACAAAGTGCTTCGCGACCGACGCTTCAGCGCCTCCCAGCCCGGTGAGCGACCAGGCCCGAGCGGTGTGGGCGTTAGTCATGGTCTCGAGCGTCGTGAACGTCTTCGAAGAAATGATGAAGAGGGTCTCCGACGGATCGAGCCCCTGAACCGCTTCAGTGAAGTCTGAGCCGTCAATGTTCGAAATGAACCGGAACGTCATGGCGCGATCGCTGTAAGCTTTCAGCGCCTCGTAGGCCATGACCGGCCCGAGATCGGAGCCGCCGATCCCAACGTTAATGACGTTGCGAATGCGTTTCCCGGTGTGGCCTTTCCAGTCGCCGCACCTCACGCGGTCAGAGAAATCGGCCATCTTGTCGAGCACGGAATGGACCTTAGGCGCGACGTCCTCTCCGTCTACAACTATGGACGCTCCTCTCGGGGCGCGCAACGCCACATGCAACACTGCCCGCTTCTCTGTGACGTTGATCTTCTCTCCGCGAAACATCGCCTCGATTCGCGATTGCAAGCCGGACTGCTCGGCAAGCCGAAGAAGAAGCTTGAGCGTCTCGTCGGTAATGCGATTCTTGGAGTAGTCCAGGTAGAAGCCCACAGCCTCGACCGCCATCCGGTCGCCTCGCTCCGGATCGTCCGCGAAGAGCTGCCGCAAATGCAGCTTCGACGCCTTTTTGTAGTGCGACTCGAGCGCATCCCACGCCTGGAGCTTGGTCGCCGGCCGTTTCGAGTTTGGTTGTTCGGGATTTGTCATTATTCGTACTCCTTATGCCAGTTTCAAATGTATGAAGGTTGTTAGCCATCGCAGGGCGCCGCAGCGCGCAGAGAAATGATTATATCCTCTGCGCGCCCTGTTCGCTGCGGCGCCTATCCATACACCTGAAAACCGCTCTAACCTGCGGATTTCATAGCGCCGCTCTTATCAAGCAAGCCGCACTTGGAGGAGATCACCGACATCAGATCGTTCCACGACTTCACGAACGACTTATCTCCTTCGTCCTGAAGCTGAGCCGCCAATGCATCGACGTCGATGCCCGCCTTCGCGAACTGCGCTAACACTTCTTCGCAGTTACCGCCGTCCTCCGGCAGCAAGGCGCCTATTTCAGTGTGTGCGGCGAGGGCCTTCAACGTGCTTTCCGGCATGGTGTTCACGGTGAAAGGCGCCGCGAGGGCCTTGATGTATAGAATGTCTGAGGCCTTGGGATCTTTGGTTCCCGTGCTTGCCCACAAGAGGCGTTGCGGACGGGCGCCGAGGTTGTAGACGCGCTCCCACCGCGGCGATGTGAGTAGAGCGTGGGCCGCTTTATAGGTACGTTTAGCGATGGCGATGCCTAGTTGGTCGCGGAGCGCCTCTGGCGCTTTGCCAGCAACGGCGACGTCCCAGCGGCTGATGAATAGCGACGCTACGGAGCCGACATCAGGGTTAAGACCGGCGTCGATGCGCCGCTCAATGCCGCGCAGGAACGCCTCAGCCGCCGCCAGATAATGCTCGCGTGAGAACAAGAGGGTGACATTGATCGGCACACCGGAAAAGATCGCCTCCTCGATCGCGGGAAGGCCTTCCTTCGTCCCGGGAATCTTGATCAACACGTTGGGGCGCGCCGCCCGCGCGAACAAATCCTGCGCCTCGGCGATAGTGCTGGCTGTGTCGTACGCCAGAAGCGGCGACACTTCCAACGACACCCACCCGTCTACGCCATTCGTCTCCTCGTAAATAGGCCGGAAGAGATCAGCCGCACTGGTGATGTCCTCCAGCGCCAACTCGAAGAAGAGCGCCTCGCCCGATTTGCCCTTTCGTAACTTCTCGGTGATCGCCGCGTCATACGCCGCGCTGTTCTTGATCGCGTGGTCGAAAATCGTTGGATTCGATGTGAGCCCAGTGACCGAAAGCTTGTCGATGTACTGTTTGAGCGCGCCGCTATCCAGCAGGTCGCGCGTGATGTAATCCAGCCAGAGACTCTGGCCCAGGTCGTGAAGCAGTTGTGTGGCTTTCATTGCGGCCCCTCCATTGGCGCCAGATTGTTCTCGTTGGTTTCCTGTTCGTTTGGCGCGAGCGGATAATGAATCTCGTCCCTCGAAATGATGTGACGTTCTTCGCTTTTGCTGACGCTCATGCCGGTCCATCCTTGAAAACCTTCAGCCCATACGCCGCGGCTCCGATCAACGCGGCGCGAGTGACGACGACGTGGATCGGGATGCGCTCCATCAGTTCGCTGAGGCGCCCCTTCCGCTTAAAGGATTCCATGAAGCGAGGCGGTTGCAGCGCTCTCAGCATATGGATAGGGATGCCGCCAGCCAGATAGACGCCGCCGGTCGCAAAAATCTTCAATGCGAGATTGGCCGCCTCACTCGCGAGAATCGAAACAAACATGTCTACTGCGGCCGCGCATAATTTGCTTGTATTGTGTGGGTCAACGGCGGCGGCGATGATTATCGCCGCGGGGTCTCTCGCTGAAGCTATCGACTGAGCGACTTCGGGAGTCTCCGGGACATGCTCGACGTCGCGAAGATATTCATAAATGTGGGGAATTCCAATCCCGGAACAGACATGTTCAACGCTTACGTGGTCGAAGCGCTTGAACATGTGGTGGAGCAAACCTATCTGTCGCGCATCCGTCGGCGCAAAATCCGCGTGACCGCCTTCAGATCTGTGCGCGACGTAACGTGATCCATCCCAGGTGAGAAATGATTCGCCCAGACCCGTCCCCGGCGCGATGACGCCGATGGCGCCTTTTGGAACTGGTTTTCCGACATTCAATGCGAATACGTCGCTTTCTCGTAAAATGGGGATTGCTTCGGCGATCGCTTCCAGATCGTTCATCAGATGGACGGAGCTGAGATTCAGTTCCCTTGCGAGCAAACTTTCATCCATCACCCAGGGCAGGTTAGTAGTCTTAACCCGCCCGTCGATGACCGGTCCGGCGACACCGAAACAGGCTCGTTCGACCGACATTTGCGCCTTTGCAAGAAACTCTCTTACCAGGACCTGTAGGCTAGGGTAGTCGGCGCTACGTACTTCCGACTTAACGAGCGGCGCATGCAGACCGGCCTCCTCTGAGAAGATCGCCAAATCTGTTTTTGTGCCCCCAATGTCCCCCGCGAGTAGCATTGGATTACGCCTCATGATCCGAAGGGCTGTTCGAACCGCCCGCGGTGGGCCGCCTCGGAGAGCGGCTTCCGTGTTGAACATGGAGAAGGGGACGTTGGTTCGGTCAGCCCGAAGGAAGAAAATAAGCTCTATTGCCCTTGCTGTCGGTACGCGAACGAACTGAGCCGTCAAACCAGCCCGGGTCTTACTTCATGAGAACTGGGGCATCGGCGCCCCTCAGTACTGTAAGCGTGTTGAGGCGATGTCAGAGTGGCGCAGTTCGTTCGCCATTTCATTCTTGTAGGCTTCATGGATCTTGAGCTGAGTGGCAAATTTGCGCTTGGTTACGACGAAGCTGTCGGCTTTTTTGGGGGGCATTCATGTCGATACGGCAACGCCCGAAAACGATGGAAGGGCGCCGCGTAGTAACGAATTATGGTTTTTGAAAAATAAATATAACAACCGCATTCTAGGTCGCGGAGCGACCATTGAACCTAGCCCGGCTTTTTAAAGCCGTGGGAACGGTCACATAGTCGTTCCAGTCGCGGCAGCGACGGTTGAGACTGATCGGCAAACTCAACCGTCGCGGCAGCGACTGAGGGCGGGCGCGCTCCTTGTCCCGGCTTTGAAAAGCCGGGCTAGGTTCAATCGCCGCTGCCGCGGCAGAAGAGGAGCGGAGTGTGGTTGCACTATTTTTTTAAAGATCATTATTCGTTACTACGTGTTTTTTCTGCGTATGTGGACAAAGTAATAGGCCACCGCGCTGAGAATCGGCATTAGGCTCACCTCCCCTGCGCCTGCTGCCCCCTCAAAACCATGCAAGTGCTACTGGCTCGCGCCACCATGCTCCCTCCCTCATCCGTCACATCGCATTCAACCAGGCCTATGACGCGTCCCCTCTTTACGACCTTGCCTGTGGCTTTCAGTCTGGCATTCCAGATCGGCTTCAAGAAGTTGATTTTGAGTTCCAGCGTTGTGAAGGATTCTCCTTCATCGAGCGTGGCGGCGAAAGCGCATCCCATCGCGGCGTCTGCGATGTCGCAGAGAACTCCGCCGTGAAGCGTGCCCATCGGATTGGCGTGGGCATCACCGGCTTCAAATTCGATGATCGCCTCCCCAGGCTCAATCGCCGTGAGACGAAAACCGATCAATTGAGCGATCGGCGGGGGCAGGGCCTCGCCGCGCATCCATAGCTCTATCCGATCAATCATCCTGCTCATTAGAAGTCACTCCATCTCATTCTCAACCGCGCCACAGTTTATCGACCGTGGAGACTTTGATCTGTCTGCTCGTTGCGGTTTTTATCAGAATATTGCGGAAACCGGCAATTTAGTCTCAACCAAAGTAGGAAACACTCAACATGTATTTTCCTTATGCGATCTTCGCGTATCACGCTTGGACATACGTTTTGCTCCTATCCATCAGAGCCCATCAGAAAAAACTTGGAACGTTAATTGCGTTGGGGTTGTGGTCCATCACCCCATACCCGCTAGGCAGGAGAAGGCAGCCCTTTGGTCCGAGGAACTGCCAACGTAAATCGGAGGAACCATGTCAAGGATGCGTGTAGCGCAAATCGCCGAGATGAAAGGCCCCATTGAGATTGTTGAACGCGAAATCCCGGAGCCGGATGCCGGATTCGTGCGCATCAAGGTGGAGGCTTGTGGCGTCTGCCACAGCGACTCATTTACAAAAGAGGGAACCTGGCCCGGCATCCAGTACCCACGGGTCCCGGGACATGAGGTCGCCGGAATCATTGATGCGGTCGGCGCGGGCGTCGCCGGATGGACATCAGGCCAACGGGTCGGAGTCGGTTGGCACGGCGGACACTGCGGGCGCTGCGATTCATGTCGTCGTGGCGACTTCGTCACCTGCCAAATCGCCTTTCAAGTGCCCGGCATTATGTACGACGGCGGCTACGCCGAATACATGATCGCTCCTGCCGGGGTGTTGGCGCTGATCCCGGAAGGGCTTTCAGCCGTAGACGCGGGACCGCTGATGTGCGCAGGGGTCACCACCTTCAACGCTCTTC
Source organism: Blastocatellia bacterium (assembly GCA_035714085.1). Classification (GTDB taxonomy): domain Bacteria; phylum Acidobacteriota; class Blastocatellia; order RBC074; family RBC074; genus JAJVID01. The sequence continues at coordinate 6,600 of DASTMP010000448.1, read as the reverse complement.
GAAACAGCGGCGCACGGCCTGGAGAGACGGTCGCTGTGCTCGGGGTGGGTGGACTTGGTCATTTGGGTATTCAGTTCGCTTCGAAGATGGGTTTCAAGACCGTCGCCATCGCGCGAGGGAAGGACAAAGAACCGCTGGCCAGAAAGCTCGGCGCCTCGCATTACATCGATAGCCAGGCGCAAGATGCCGCGGCGGAACTGACAAAGATGGGCGGCGCCAGGGTCATCCTCGCAACTGTGACGAGCGGTAAAGCGATGAGCTCGATCTTGGGAGGCCTCGGCGTCAACGGGAAGCTCATCGCCATCGGCGTCACCGCCGATCCTCTCGAAGCGCCGACGCATCTGCTCATAGGAGCGCGGCGGTCGATCGTGGGCTGGCCTTCCGGCGCGTCAATCGATTCGCAAGATACGCTCGCCTTCAGCGCGGGCGCCGGTGTGCGGGCTATGATCGAGGTCTTTCCGCTGGAGCGCGCGGCAGAAGCCTACGAGCTCATGATGAGCGGTAAGGCGAGATTTCGAGTCGTTCTCACAACCGGGCGCTAGGCTATGAATAGCTATCTCCTCCCGTCAAGAGTTCGATCAAGGTTGTATGCGGCGCTGATGAGGGACAGGTGCGTAAAGGCCTGGGGGAAATTTCCCAACGCCTCGCCGCTGGGGCCGGTCTCCTCCGAATACAGCCCCAGGTGGTTTGCGTAACCGAGCATCCGCTCGAAGATCAGTAGCGCCTCTTCCAATCGAGCCTTATCCAACCTCCCCGCGCGCGTGAGCGCTTCAACGAGCCAGAAGGTACAGATGTTGAATGTGCCCTCGGCGCCTTCAAGCCCGTCGCCCGTTTCTTTCAGGTTGTAGCGATAGACCAGACTGTTGGAGACCAACCCGCCATGCTCGGGCGGTTTGTTAATCGCGTCGATAGTCTTCAACATCCTGGGGTCCGAAGGAGCAAGGAAGAATACCAACGGCATTATAAGATTTGAGGCGTCCAGAGATTCGCTCCCGTAATGCTGGATAAACGCTTCGCGTGTAGGATTCCATCCCCTGGCCATTATCTCCTCATAGATTCGGTCACGGACCATCAACCACTTCTCCCGGTCGGCGGGGAACGACCGTTTATCAGCCAGACGCAAGCCACGGTCAATAGCGACCCAGCTCATGAGCTTGGAATAGACGAAGTGGCGCCGTCCCACGCGAGTTTCCCATATCCCCTCGTCTTCCCGCTGCCAGTTATCGCTGATCCAGTTAATCAGCCGTCTGAGATCCGACCAGAGTTCTGATGAGATCGGGCTTCCGTACTTATTGTACAGATAGACCGAATCCATTAACTCGCCGTAGATGTCCAACTGCAATTGATCGTAAGCGCCATTCCCGATTCGCACCGGACGCGAGCCTTTGTAGCCTTCCAGATGATCGAGAGACTCCTCCGTCAGCGCATGTCTCCCGTCGATTCCGTACATAATCTGGAGAGACCCGTCAGGATCCAGTTCGTGACATCTGGCGTCTATCCAGTCCATGAAACTCGCCGCCTCTTCGCTCAACCCTATCCGGAGCAGTCCATAGAGCGTAAAGGCGGCGTCTCGAATCCAGGTGTATCGGTAATCCCAGTTGCGGACGCCACCAATCATTTCCGGCAGACTGCAGGTTGGCGACGCGACAATCGCGCCTGTCGGCTCATAGGTGAGCAGTTTCAGCGCCAGCGCGGAGCGATGTACCGTCTCGCGCCAGCGACCGGTGTATGTGCATTTTGAGATCCAGCGGCGCCAATACTCGACCGTCCTTTTGAAATCATCCAACGCCTCTTGCTTAGACATAGTCAGCCCGCAACCCGCGCCGCACGGGACTTCCTTGAGCACGAAGGCGACTGTTTGCCCTTCTTGAAGCGTAAATTCGCTGAAGACGCCATTCCCGTCCTGTTTCAGGGGCACCGCCGAAGCCAATCCCAGGCTGAGGTCCGGCGCATGGAACGACGCCCCTTCTCTGGTAATCTTGGTTTCGTGAATATCACGCGCATAATTGAAGGCCGGGTAACACTCCAACCTGAAAGCCATGACTCCGCGCACAACCTCGACACGGCGCACTATCTGACGGCTTCCGGGCGCCGTTGTGTCCCTGCCGATGGGCATGTAATCAGTGATCTCGGCGACTCCGTTCGGCGAGAGGAATCTCGTGATAAGGACATTCGTCTCCGGCCAATAAAGCTGTTTGTGAGAGCTTACATCGGTCGCGGGGGCGATCTTGAAATGCCCGCCTTTCTTGTCATCGAGGATGGCGGCGAAGACGCTCGGGGAATCGAATCTTGGAAAACAGAACCAATCGATTGACCCGTTCATTCCCACGAGAGCCACCGTTTGGGTGTCCCCGATGACTCCGTAGTTTTCTATTGGTTGATAGGCCATATCTTCCCCAGGGAAGCTTAAAGCCCTGTATCCGAATGTGTCGGTACATGGGCGCACATAGGCGGGATTTTCTTATCCACTTTCTGGCAATCCACGCCGTCCTGACTCGCTTAAAAAGTTGAATAGAATCAACTACTTGAAATAGCGATACGCCGATTTATGCGCATGCCTCAATCAAAATATGAAGATGCGCTCACTCCGGCCGGGTCCGATGATCATAAACTCTATCCGCCGTGGTGGCTTTTCAGGCAACCGCTTCCAAAAGCGACTTAGCTGGCGCGCTTGCGATTGAGCGCTTATCTTCCAGGATTGTCCGGTGACAATCCTGGCGGAATCCAACCGCTGCGCAGTTTGCGCTATTGCGTGATACACATTCTTTGACGGAACCACGATCAACTCGACAGGCTTGCCCTGCTTCTCGGCCACCGCGACCACGCGCGTGAACAACCGCTGCTCGTACATGGTGAAGAGGCGTTCTTTATACAAATCGCGCTCGCCGCTGTGCGGGCCGGTCAGCGAAAGGACAGTCATGACCACGACGTCCTGCTCCTCGGTGTCCGTCCGCTCCAACACGCGTTCCAGGTGCGAGAGCGATTGCGGATTGCGCACGGCGACCAGCACATTGCCGGGACGCGCGTGAACGACCTCGGAATTGATCTCACCTTGATAATCCAGTTTGAACGGATCGAGAGCGCCCCCTGAGCGATCGGTCTTTCGCCGGCTGACCCTCTCCGAGAGGGTGAAGACCGCAAAGAAGATTGCGGTGAAGGCAAGCCCCGAGACCGTCGCGACCTGTTTAGTTAGCATGTTGACGAGCGCAGTCGACAACAGAATGGTCGCGATCAGGCCAAGCCCGATCGGAATTTCGACGCCCCCCACGCGGATATTTCCGGGGACTTTCCATTCCTGCTCTTCCCGGCGCTTGAAGCGCAGAACAATCGTGGCGAACGCGTTGAAAGTGAAGCTCCAGATGACGCCGAAGGCGTAAGCTTCGCCGAGCATGTAGACATTGCCGCGCGAGCCGATAATTGTCGCCACCTGAAAGATGACAATGAGGTTGATGATCCGATGAGTCGTGCCGTATTTCCCATGCGGCGCGCGGAACCAGTCGGCCAGCACGCCGTCTTCCGAGACGCGGTTAAGCACGCCGTTGGAGCCGACGATTGCGGTGTTGATCGCGCCCGACAACATCAGGAAACCAACAATGACTACGAACGCGTGAAAGATCAGTTTGAGGTAGACCGGCCCCATGAGATTCATGGCCAGCCCCGCAATCAGATTGTCCAGGCTCTTGTGACGCTCCTCGTCGGGTATGATCGCCACTGCGAAAAACGAGACCAGTGAGGTGAACAGGAGCGAATAGACGAAGATCACAAGCCCGGCTCGCTGAAGGTTCTTCAGCTTCGGGCTTTCGAGTTCCCGATTGACCTGCGCGAGGGTCTCTTCGCCACTCATGGCTAGGACCGAGTGACCGAAGGCGATCAGGAGCCCGAGAAGCCCGATCAGGCTCGGGGCGCCCGCGACGATCTGGTAGCGATCGCCCTCGCGCGCGAACCAGCGCCAGGGCTTGAGCCACCCGAGCGCGTCCCCGGCGAAGCTTAAATTGCGCGGCTCGGGCCAGGGGGCCAACTGCCCTCCCCGCTCAATCAGAGTCAGGCTGCCCCACACGATCATGATCACAACCATCGAAGTCGTGACATACATAATCCGTAGCGCGTCGGCGCTCGACTCGTGAAGGCCCTTGATGTTGCGGCGCCAGAAGTAGAGCGTCATAGCGAGGGCGAAGAGCATGGCGGCGCCGTTCATCGGCAGCTTGACGGCCAGGCCGACTCGCGGCGCGACTTCGTTGACCAGGCCGGCCAGATATAACCCGGCCGAGACGCCCGAGATCGGCCCTGTGAGGATGTAATCGAACATCAACGCCGAGACACTGAGCTTGGCCAACGTCCCGCCCATCGCCTCCTTGACCACTCTGTAGACGCCTCCTCGCGTGAACATCGAAGAAGACTCGATGTAGACAACGCGCACCCCGTAGCTGAAGAGCATGACGGCGAGGATGAACCAGGGGGCGGCCTTGCCAACCGCCTGTTCGGCGATGCCGCCGGCATAGAAGGCTGATGAGCCGAGGTCGTTGAGCACGATTGCGGCCGCGCGCCAGAAAGAGATGAACGAAAGCATGACCGATGTTGCGACGACAACTCTGATGCGGCCCGGAGTCTTTGTGGCGTCTCGATTCATTATCTCCTGACTAGCCGGATGATGGCGAAGACGAGTAAAGCAATCAGACCGATTGCTCTGCTTCATTCAAAAGGCTGCCCGAACCGTCCGCGATAGGCCACTTTGTTGAGCGGATTGCGCCTCTTTATGCCCTTGCCGATGGCCCGAACCGGATAGCCGAAGGGGACGATGGCTAACACATCCAGGTCATCCGGGATGCCCAGGAGCGGCTTGACCCCGTCCAGCCCGAAGAAGCCCACCCAGTTCGAGACGACCCCTTCTGACCATGCGGTCAAAATCATTGATTGGATCGCGCGGCTTGCGTCGGACACCGAAAATTTCGTCCTCTCAATCGCCACGACAATCGCCAGCGGCGCCTGCGCGACATATGGCCCGGTTCGCGCCATGGCTCCAAGGCGGCGCAGCGTTTCGCGGTCCTCGACGACGATGAACCGCCAGGGTTGACCGTTCATGCTGCTACCCGTCAGTCGTCCCGCCTCCACAATCCGCCGGACGACATCCGGCGGCACATCTTTTTCCTGGTACTCGCGCACGGCTAAGACCGTCCGCACAGCGTCAAAGACTTCCATCATTTGCCTCCTCTAGCGGCGCCGGGCTGAGAATTGTAAAAGAGCGAGCTTTCGGTCTCCCCCCTCGAACGACACGGCTTCCGGCGAAACGCGCCGCTAACTCTCTGTTGATTATAGCGACCATGAATAAATTTGTGGCAAATGCCATGCCATTTAAATCGGCTCTCATCGACGCGTCGCCTGTCTGAGTTCTTGAAAATGCCGCGAGAAGAACCGTAATGGCCGTTTGTGGTTCAACAACTCAAGTTGTAAGGTGAATTACCCGATCAGAGGCTGGTAGTTGCAGAGATGTTTTGAGGGCAGGAGCGGCGAGGCGCGTCGCGGGATTCAGCGCGCTCAACCACGCACAATTCGCCGCGCCGGTCACGCCAGTGATCGGCGCGGCCTTGTTACAACGCTTCGGCGCCGCTGACGACTTCGATGATTTCTCGTGTGATCTTGGCCTGGCGGACGCGGTTCATAAGCAACGTCAATTTGTCGATCACCTCGCTGGCGTTCTTCGAGGCCGAATCCATCGCTGTCATTCGCGATCCCAGCTCCGAAGCCACCGATTCCAACAGCGCGTGATAGATCTGATTCTCGACCAGCTTCGGCAACAACTCGCCGAAGATCAATTCCGCCGGCTGTTCATAAACATAATCCACCAGCGTCTCGGCCTGCGCGCCTTCGGTCTCTTCGATATGACCAACGGGCAATAATTGCTCCACGACCGGCCGCTGGGCGAGGGCCGATTTGAATTCATTGTAAAGCAGGTAGACGCGGTCAATCCGGTCCTCTTCCGATTTGAAATCCGCAATCAGGCCTTGCGCTATGACGCCCGCGTCGGAGGCGTTGACTTTGCCCGTGCCGGTAACGCCGATGTGTTCGCGGCGAATCTTGACGGGGCGGCGGCGGAAGAAGTCGTAACCTTTGCGACCGATCAGGACGAGCTCGACTTCGCTGCCCGCGTTATTCTTCAGGAACTCCTGCGCGGTTTTGATGAGGTTGGTGTTGAAACCGCCGCAGAGCCCTTTGTCGGCGGTCACGAGAGCGAGGATCAAGCGTTCGCCAGGGCCGGCTTCGCGGTCGTGACCGATGAGCAGCGGGTCTTTGCAATCAGGCGCCCGGCGGGCAGCGTCGCCCAGAATCTGCATCATCTTCCGCGTGTAGGGACGCGCGGCAATCACGCGCTCCTGCGCGCGGCGGAGCCTGGCCGCGGCGACCATCTTCATCGCCTTCGTGATCTGCTGCATGTTCTTGACGGCGCGCACGCGCCGTCTGAGGTCTTGTAAGCTGGGCATAGTGGGTAGTGGGTAGTGAGCGGTGGGTAGTGGACAGCGAGTTATACTACCCACTGTCCACTACCCACCGCCCACTGATTCAGGCTCCTGCGCTCTTGGCCTGAGCGTTGTAGCGCTGCTTGAA